>JAFYZE010000097.1 GCA_017548805.1 Bacteroidales bacterium | reverse complement strand
CGGCCGGCTTGATCACCGCCGGCATCGACGAGGAGATCTCCCGCGAGGAGGTTGAGCACATCATCCGTAACCTCGCCGGCAGCAACATCTTCCCCAAGCTCTTCCTGGACGAGATCGCCGAGAGTGATGTGAGTGCTCTCTTCGAGCACTCTGTCAATGACATCCTCGAAATCAACCCGGGCCTGAAGCCGCGCCTCCTCGAGTACATGATCGGCGTCGTTCTCGCCGACAAGGAGATCGGCGAGAAGGAGGTCAACTTCATCTACGGCATGGGCGAGAGCCTGGGCCTGAGCGTGAAGGAAACCTCCATCATCTTCGCCGAACTCATCCAGCACGAATTTGACCCGAGCCTGGCGTCGATTTCATAGGGATGTTTTACGCCTGTTATAGCCGCGAGGACTCCGCCAGAGTCATTCCGATCTGTAATGCCCTGAAGGATAAGGGCATGACGGTTTACAAAGGACCGGAGTGCATAGCCTTCGGAGAATCGTACGCTCAGGAGATGACGGCCTCCATCGAGTCTGCCGAGGCGGTTCTGTTTTTTTATAGCGACCACGCCGAAAAATCTCTTTGGGTCAAAAAGGAAGTTGAGTTTGCCTTGTCTTCGGGCAAGAAGGTTATCCCAGTCTTGCTGTCGGAGCCGGCTCGTGAGGGATGGTTCGTCCACCGTTTCCCAAAGGCCTCTGCTATCGACACTAGAAAGCGGAATACCAAGGAAATCGTATCGAGCATTTTTCAGGTCGCCTCAAAGAGCAAATTCTCCAAGAAGAGGATCATCTCGTACCTCCTGGTGTTTGCCGTCTTGTTCTGTGTGCTATTCATTCAGCGGGCGCCATCTCCTTCTCCTTCGTCCGCTCCCTCCGATGCTACACAAGCGCCGAATGCCACTCCTATTACGTGGGTGTTCGTTTTATCCGCATTTCTTCTCGGGGGAGGACTTATGTTCTTGATTCAGAAGCCAAGGCGGAACAAGAAGGCCGTGAAGAATACTACGGAAGAAAAGACGATCAAGTGCTTCATCGCCGGTTCTAAATCGCTTCAGCGGGAGCGGGATGCCCTGCGGGCTGCTGCAAGTGTTTTGTACAATAGATGGTCATCCAAGAATTTCCGCATACTGTCCTTCACATTTGAAGATTTCCAGAAGGAGCATACGAATGTTCCTCCGCAGGAAATGTACAATCGGTTCATCGCCGAAGAGGCGGACTGGGCGCTGTTTGTCATTGACGGAAGTGTGGGGGGCATTACTGCGGAGGAATACCGGATGGCCATGGACGCCTACAAGAGCAAGGGCCGTCCCAAGGTGCTCGCCATGGCAAGGTCCGGCTCGTCCAATGATGAGAAAGTGGCCGCCATCAAGGCTGAAATCGACAGGGAACATCAGTATTGGAATGATTACACCGATATTGAAAACCTGAAATACACCTTCGAGAGTGCCCTTAACTGGAGCTTGATCGAAAAGTACATGCAATGACCCCCGAACAGCGGCATATCTGCATGTCTCATATCCGGGCCAAGGATACCGGGCCGGAGAAGAGCCTGCGGTATGCCCTTTGGCGCCTCGGGTTCCGCTATCGCGTCAATGACAGGCGCCTTCCGGGGACGCCCGATATCGTCCTTCCCAAGTACCGCACCGTCATCTTTGTCCATGGCTGCTTCTGGCATGGGCATAAGGGGTGTCGGCATTATACGGTGCCCAAGACCAACACGGAGTTCTGGGTCGCCAAGGTGGCGAGAAACCAGGCTCGGGATCAGGATGTGTGGCGCCAGTTGGAGGCAAAAGGGTGGGGCGTGCTCATCGTCTGGGAATGCCAATTGAAGAAGGACCTATTCGATGGGACGGTGACGCAGGTGGCGGAGGAGATCATCAAGAACGGGGAACTCCATCGCCAGGCGGTTGAGGAGCGCCGAGCGGAGCGGGAGGCGTACCTTCAGGAGCGTCGGGCCCGTAGGGAAAAGGAGGTGGCCTTGCTGGAAGAAGTGAAGCCCATCAAAAAAAGTCATCATTTTTCTTGCATATCAGAAAAACATCCGTAACTTTGCGGTGTATTACTGAACTAATACACGAAACAAATACAAATTACGATAATGATGAAAGCAAGAATTCTCTCCCTTTCCCTCGCCACGCTGGTCATTGCGGCCGCTTGCAGCCCGAGGAACCTCGCGAACAAGAGCCGTGTCCCCGATGAGATGCCCGATGGTGGCTCCTATACCGAACGGGTCGTCCCCGTGGTCACCAAGATCGCGCCCGACTCCCAGGTGACCCTCCGTTTCTATGACGCCCTCCCGGATGTCGCCTACATCTCCGCGGCGGACTTCCAGTCCATCGTCCTGCCCGGCTCCGTCATGACCGTGACGCACACCGGCGCGGGCATCTACACGCTCAAGAACGCTGACGCCACCGCGGTGGTGAATGTCAATACGGACGTCTTCCAGTCCGAGCAGTTCGAGGCTTTCACCAACCAGATGGGCCTCCTTCAGCCCGGAATGGCCAACGTCTACTATGACGGCATGCCGTTCGTCCGCTACAAGAGCGTGGCCTACACCCCGGCCGTCGTTCCTACGACGCTGGATTTCGGCGCCTACGGCATCGACATCCATGCCGACGGCAAGGGCGCAGTGTATTTCCCGTTCGCCACCCTCGCGGACATGTACACCGACCTCTTCTACCACCACGCGGGTTTCAACGGCGAAAAGGTGGTGGCGAACCTGTCCGTCAACGAGGTCGAGCTTTCCGAGATCGATCCCGACTACAACAAGCCTCTCCTGGCTTCGACCACCCGTTCCGCCTCCCTCGCCGAGTTCACCTATAAGGAGCTCTGCTTCGCCATGGACCACTTCTACGGTTATCCGGGCCGTGTCAAGTACAACGAGCAGCTCAAGACCAAGGGTCTCGACAAGACCCTCGAGGAGGACGTTGAATGCGGCCCGAAGCTCAAGAAGCTCCTTCTCTCAACGAACCTCGCCGACTACTTCTTCGGAATGACCGGCCTGACGGGCCTCTACTTCGACAGCCATACCTCTCTGATGGTCGCCGAAGCCGTCGACGACGAGGACGAGAACAGCGCCTCTCTGCTCCAGGACTACCAGAAGGCGGCCATGGCGAACCAAGACATCGTCGCCTTGCTGATGGAGAGCATTTCCTCGCAGATGGGCATGGCGCAGGACCAGCAGGCTGTCCTGACTCTCCGCCCGAAGGCCTACGGAGAAGGCACCTACATCAAGAAGGGCGACACGGCGGTGTGCATCTTCAACTCGTTCAACAGCCGTAACGAGAAGGCCTGGAAGGATTATTACGAAGGCAAGGGCCCGATGCCCACGGTGGAGAACACTGAAAAGGACGACATGGTCATCTTCCTGGACGCCCTGAAGAAGGCCGACGAGGATCCCGAGGTGAAGAACTTCATCATCGACATCACGGCCAACGGCGGCGGCTCCGCCGACATCGTCATGGCGATGACCTCGCTCGTCATGGGCAAGAGCTACATCAGCCAGGACAACTCCCTCACCGGCCAGCGTTCGCTCGTGCAGTACGAGGTGGACCGCAACTTCGACCGCGTCTTCGACGAGAAGGACAAGGACGTCCATTACGACCTGAACTTCGCCGTCCTCACCTCCAGCATGTCCTTCTCCTGCGGCAACCTGTTCCCGTCCATGCTCAAGGACAACGGCATCCCCGTGATGGGCGCGACCTCCGGCGGCGGCTCCTGCGCCATCCAGGCTATGTGCACGGCCGACGGCTTCTGCTTCCAGATCTCCTCCTTCCGCGCCCGGCTCAACACCCTCGCCGGCGAGAATGTCGACACGGGCGTCATCCCGACCATCCCGATCGAGGTGGGCGAGCCCATCGAGGTGAAGGTTGACGAGGAAAACACCGTCAAGGTGAAGGATTATACCAAGTACTTCGACATCGACTACCTCCGGGAGCGTCTCCTGTCGGAAAAATAGTTGCACTTTCGGATTTATTTGTTACCTTTACAAAAAGTAACAATGAATCCCAAAGATGCGTAAACTTCTGACAATCAGCATGACCGCCATGGCGGCCATGCTCTTGGCGGCTTCCGCTTCCGCCCAGGCCCCGAAGCTCACCCTCAACGACCTCGGCTACTTCGAGGCCCGCGGGACGAATGTCCTCGTGTACAACAACCTGTACAACGGCGGGTTCTACGACGAGAAATTCGCGGGGCTGGAGATCATCCAGCG
>JAFYZE010000096.1 GCA_017548805.1 Bacteroidales bacterium | reverse complement strand
GATGCCGAGGAAGAACGACGAGCCGGGGAGCATCGTCGGCATCGTCGCCGTGCCGCGGAGCGCTTCGATCTGGTCGGGACCGCTGCGCTCGAGATGGTCTACGGACAGGGCGCGGTGCCGCACGGCGACCTCGACTCCGCCGATGACTGCAAGCTCATCAGCATGGATCTTCGGCCAGAGCCCGCATGCGGTCCCGGCCTTCAGTATGCGGTCGGTATCTTCAACCGTAAAGAAACCTTCATCACAGAAAACATCCACGTAATCAGCAAGTTCCGCAGCCTGTGGCATCATCTCGACGACGGCATGGACATATCCCTCCCTAGTATAGCCCCGGCCTACAGCGTGCGCGCCGAGGAATGTCGCGCGCACCACTGCCGGGACGCTCTCCTTGATGCGCCGTATAACCCGGAGCATCTTCAGTTCGTCGTCAGGATTGAGGCCGTAGCCGCTCTTGATCTCGATGGCGCCGGAGCCGGCGGCCATCATTTCGCGGACGCGCTCCATTGACTGCCCGTACAGCTCGTCTTCGGAGGTGCGGTGCAGCAGGTCTGCCGAGTTGAGGATTCCACCCCCGCGGGCGGCGATTTCCTCGTATGAAAGCCCGTTTATCTTGTCGAGGAATTCTCCCTCGCGGCTTCCGGCGTACACGACATGCGTATGGCTGTCGCAGAAGGCCGGCATCACCATGCCGCCTTCCGCGTCGAGGACATCACCCTCTGCGGCAGAGCATTCTGACATAGGCCCGAAGTCCATTATCAGCCCGTCCTCGATGCGGAGCCATGCGTCCTTCAGGACGCCCGTCTCCGACATCTCCGCACCCTGCTTGCGCATCACGCCTTCAGGCACGATGCCCACGAGTTCTCCGATATTGACGATGAGGGTTTTCATCAGATGTATTGTTCCTGGCGGATGAACTGTACAGATTTGGCAATGAGGGGCTGCATGACAGTGTCGTTGTCAATGAACGGCACGACCTTGCGGAAGTCTTTGAAGATGCGCTCGATGACGGGGGACGACTTGGCAGGCCGGCGGAACTCCAGCGCCTGGGCGGCATTGAAGAGTTCGATGGCCAGCACGGTCTCCACATTGTCAACGATACGCACCAGCTTAGTGGCGGAGTTGGACCCCATACTTACGTGGTCCTCCTGGCCTTGGGAGGAAGGGATGGAGTCGCAGGAGGCAGGCCAGCAGAGACCCTTGTTCTGGCTCACGATGGAGGCTGCGGTGTACTGGGGGATCATGAAGCCGCTATTGAGTCCCGGATTGGCTACCAGATACTTAGGCAGGCCGCGGAGGCCGTGGATAAGCTGGTATGTGCGTCTTTCGGAGATGCTCGCCAGCTCCGACATGGCTATGCTCAGAGCATCCATAGGGATGGCGATGGGCTCTCCGTGGAAGTTGCCGGCGGAGATGACCATGTCCTCGTCCGGGAATATATTGGGATTGTCCGTAGCGGAGTTGATCTCGTTCTCGATGACGGACTCCACATACATGATATTGTCCTTGACGGCTCCGTGGACCTGCGGGATGCAGCGGAAACTGTACGGATCCTGGACATGCTCCTTGGCCCTGTTGATGAGTTCGCTGCCTTGGAGGATTTCGATGAAACGCTTTCCGGTCTTGATCTGGCCGCGGTGCGGACGCAATTGATGGGTAAGGGGCAGGAAAGGTTCGATGCGGCCATCGTAGGCATCGAGCGACATGGCGCCGATGTTGTCCGCCCATTTTGACAGGCGGATGCTGTTGAGGATGGCCCACACCGCATGCGCGCTCATGAACTGGGTGCCGTTGAGCAGGGCCAGGCCTTCTTTGGACTGGAGCCTTATCGGTTCCCATCCCAGCTCATTCCAGACTTCGGCGGAAGGGCGGACCTTGCCTTTGTACAGCACTTCTCCAAGGCCGATCAGAGGCAGGCTGAGATGGGCGAGAGGTGCGAGGTCGCCCGATGCACCGAGCGAGCCCTGCTGGTACACGACCGGCAGCACGTCTTGGTTGAACATGTCGATCAAGCGCTGGACAGTGACCAACTGGGCGCCGGAGTGTCCGTATGCAAGGCTCTGGGCCTTGAGGAACAGCATTATCTTCACTATCTCGGGACGGACCGTCTCTCCGGCTCCACAGGCGTGGGACATCACGAGGTTGTGCTGCAGCTGCGAGAGGTCTTCGAGCGGGATGGTCACGTTGTAAAGCGATCCGAAACCGGTAGTTATGCCATACAGCGGGCGGTCGATGTCTTTCATCTTGTCATCCAGGTACTTGCGGCACTTGATGACGGCTTCGGTGGATTCAGTGGAGAGGGCTATTTTCTCGCGGTTGTCGAAGATTTCCTTCATCCTCTCCAGCGTGAGGCGGGACGATGAGATATAATGTGTCATTTGGTTAAGGCTTTCTTGATCAGGAGTTCGTCTGCAAGGTATGGAAGGGTGAGTCTGAGGCCAGGGGTGCGGGCCATTTCGCGCTCTGCGGCGAAACGGGCGCCCTCGTTGCGGGCCCAGGAACGGCGCGCTATGCCGTTGTTGACATCCCAGAATAGCATCTCGCGTATGTGGCGGGCGGAGTCTTCCGAGCCGTCGATGACCATGCCGAATCCGCCGTTGATGACTTCGCCCCAGCCCACGCCGCCGCCGTTGTGTATGGAAACCCAGGTGGCACCGCGGAAGGCGTCGCCGATGACGTTCTGCACCGCCATGTCGGCGGTGAACTGCGAACCGTCGTAGATGTTGGAGGTCTCCCGGAACGGCGAATCGGTGCCGGAAACATCGTGGTGGTCGCGTCCGAGGACGATGGGAGCGGTAATCTCACCTTTGCGTATCGCCTCGTTGAAGGCGAGGGCTATCTTGGTTCGGCCTTCGCAGTCGGCATACAGGATGCGGGCCTGGGAGCCCACCACGAGGTGGTTGCGTCCGGCTTCCTCGTTCCATCGGATGTTGTCGCGCATCTGTCCGGCGATCTCCTCTGGCGCCGTGGCGGCGATGTCCGTCATGACTCGGTCCGCCAGGGCGTCGGTCTTGGCGAGGTCATCAGGATCCTCGCTCATGCACACCCAGCGGAAAGGACCGAAGCCGTAATCGAAGTATAGCGGACCCATTATGTCCTGGACATAAGAGGGATAGCGGAAAGATCCGTCGGATT
>JAFYZE010000004.1 GCA_017548805.1 Bacteroidales bacterium | reverse complement strand
CCTCAACCCCGATGTCGAGAAGGCCTTCAAGAAGATGGGACTCCCTTACAGCGTCGGCTACGGCATGACCGAGGCCGCTCCTCTGCTCGCTTTCTCCAACTGGTGGCTGTATGTCCCCGGTTCCTGCGGCAAGCATGTCGACTCCGCCGAGGTGCGTATCGATTCGCCCGACCCTGAGCATGTGATCGGTGAGATCCAGGCCAAGGGTTCAAACATCTGCATGGGCTATTTCAACAATCCCGCCGCATCGCAGAACGCCTTCACCGAGGACGGATTCCTCCGTACCGGTGACCTCGGCGTAATGGACAAGGATGGCAACGTCTTCATCAAGGGGCGCTGCAAGACCATGATCCTCTCCGCCAACGGCCAGAATATATTCCCCGAAGAACTTGAGGCCGTCCTCAACTCCATCGACTTCGTCGGTGACTCGGTAGTCGTGGACCGCAACGCCAAGCTCGTGGCCCTCATCACCCTTGACAAGGAAGCCATCAAGCGCGCCGGCCTCGACGACGCATCCGTGGCCGAGCTTCCCGAGAAGATCCGCGTCAAGGCCAACAGGGTACTGCCGGTCTACAGCAAGATAACCAAGATCGAGGTGAAGACCGAGCCGTTCGAGAAGACTCCCAAGGGCAGCATCAAACGCTTCCTCTATTCATAGAGCATCAGCCGTTATATGAACGAACTCGAAGAAACCAGGAAAAGGATAGGCGCACTTGACGCCGAAATGGCACGCATCTTCGTCGAGCGCATGAAGCTCGTCGAAGATGTCGCCGTATATAAGAAGGACAACGGACTCCCCGTTCACGATCCCGTCCGTGAAGCCGCAGTGCTGGAACGCAACCTTCAGTTTGTGGACGATCCCGTGCTGAGGGAGTACTATACTCCCTTCATCAAGGGAATGATGGGGTATGCTTCCGCATATCAGGAGCGCCTGCTCGAGGGCATGAAGATCGCCTACTGCGGCGTTCCGGGCGCTTTCGCGCACATTGCCGCGCGTCGGCTCCATCCTACGGCCAGGCTGGTTCCTTACCAGGACTTCGAGTCGGCCTACAAGGCCTGCGAGGACGGAGAGGTGGATGCTTCCATCCTTCCCCTCGAGAACAGTTTCGCAGGCGAGGTGGGCAGCGTCATGGACATGGCCTTCTCCGGGAGCCTTTATGTCAACAAGATGGTGGACATAGAGGTATGCCAGAACCTTCTGGGCATCCCCGGAGCCGTCAGGGAGGGCGTTAAAGAGGTGGTGAGCCATCAGCAGGCCCTTGCCCAGTGCTCGCGCTACATCCGTGAGCGCGGCTACAAGGTGACGGAGGTGTCCAATACCGCCCTGGCGGCGCAGCGCGTCGCCGAGCTTGCGGATCCTTCTGTCTGTGCCATCGCTTCTTCCGAGGCTGCTTCGCTGTACGGGCTTGAGGTGCTGGAGCGCCATGTCAACAGCAGCAGTTCCAACACCACCCGTTTCGCGACCTTCAGCCGCAGCCGCAACATGCCGTCGGGCAAGGGGCACATGGACGAGCATTTCATCCTTGTGTTCACAGTCCTGAACGAGGCAGGAGCCCTTGCCAAGACACTTAACATCATCGGTTCCCACGGCTTCAACATGTGCAATCTCCACAGCCGTCCCATGAAGGAACTCATGTGGAACTATTATTTCTTCGTCGAGCTCGAAGGCAATGTCAACACTCCTGATGGAGAGGACCTGCTGCTTCAGCTCGGCACTGTCTGCGAGAAACTCAAGCTTCTCGGGACATACAGGCGCGATACATATACCGGGGAAGAAGAGTGATGCTGGACAGGGAAAGTAAGATACTCATAGTCGGCCTGGGACTGATAGGCGGCAGTTATGCGGAGGGGCTTACCAAAGCCGGCTTCGAGGTGGGAGCCGTCACGAGGTCCCGTGAAAGCATCGACTATGCCTTGTCCAAGGGCATCATTGCCAGTGGCACGAATGAAGTCACAAGGGAGTATGTGTCCCGTTTCGACATAGTCGTATTTGCTCTTTATCCCCATGTATTCCTCTCCTGGCTGGAAAAGTATCAGGATTGCATAAAGCCGGGAGCCTTGCTGACGGATGTCACGGGAGTGAAACGCTCCGTGGTGTACAAGGTCCAGGAGATGCTCAGGGACGACCTCGAGTTCGTCGGAGCGCATCCCATGGCCGGCCGCGAGGTCTACGGAGTGAAGAATGCGGACTGCTCCGTTTTCAACGGCGCAAACTATATAGTCACCCCTACGGAAGCCAATACCGAAAGTGCCATCGTTGCCTGCGAAGACCTGGGACGTGCCTTGGGATTCGGGTGCATCAGCCGCCTGTCTCCGGAGGAGCATGACGAAATGATCGGCTTCCTCAGCCAGCTAACGCACTGCATTGCGGTGGCGCTCATGAACAGCAAGGAGTCCAGGCATCTCGCCGAGTTTACCGGCGATTCCTTCAGGGACCTGACCCGCATCGCAAGGATCAACGACGGGATGTGGAGCGAGCTTTTCCTTCTAAACAAGGATGAACTGCTGTCGCAGATGGACCTTTTCATCGGCAAGTTCGGTGAGCTCAGGGATGCCCTGGCGGCAGGTGACACGGAAAAGATGCGTGAAATGATGAGGATTTCTACGGAAAGGCGCTCATATTTTGACAAAAAGTAGCTTATGAACATGATATTCAACCGGGAGCTCTTCACTCCCCAGGAGATAAAGGAGATGTATCCGGCCTCTGAAGAGGGGCTTGAGGCCAAGAAACTGAATGACAAAGAGATACGCGACGTGCTCAGCGGCTCTTCGGACAAGCTGATCCTTATAATCGGCCCGTGTTCCGCCGACCGCGAGGATGCCGTTCTCGACTATATCGGCCGCCTTCGTCCCGTCCAGGACAAGGTCAAGGACAAGATTGTCATCATCCCTCGTATCTACACCAACAAGCCCCGCACCACCGGTGCCGGCTACAAGGGCATGCTTCATCAGCCCAACCCAGTCGCCAACCCGGATATCCTCAAGGGACTTATGTCCATTAGAAGGATGCATGTGCGCGCAATGAATGAGTTCGGTTTCTCTTGCGCCGACGAGATGCTCTATCCCGAGAACCACCATTTCCTTTCTGACCTGATCTCCTATGTCGCGGTCGGCGCCCGCAGTGTCGAGGACCAGCAGCACAGGCTGACGGCCAGCGGCATCGACGTCCCCGTCGGCATGAAGAATCCTACGAGCGGTGACCTTTCCGTGATGATGAATTCCATCCGTGCCGCACAGGGCTCACATATCTTCATCTACCGCAACTGGGAGGTGGAGAGCAAGGGCAATCCTTATGCCCACGCAATCTTGAGGGGTTATGTCGACAACTACGGCAAGACCCATCCAAACTATCATTATGAAGATCTCATGATGCTGGCGCGGATGTACGGAGAGGCTACCTCCCTACACAATCCCGCAGTCATCGTGGACTGCAACCATGCAAACTCCGACAAGAAGTACATCGAGCAGATACGCATAGCTAAGGAAGTCCTCCACAGCACCCGTCACAGCGACGAGGTCCTGAGGCTGGTCAAGGGACTGATGATAGAGTCCTATTTGGAAGATGGCTCCCAGAGCCTGGGAGAATGCGTGTACGGCAAATCCATCACAGACCCGTGTTTGGGCTGGGAAAAGACCGAGAGGCTCATCTACGAGATTGCGGACCTGCGGTAATCTTAAACCCTCTTCAGAGTAACGACGGCATTGTGGCCGCCGAATCCAAGCGAACTCGACAATGCGAAGTCGGCCTGAACCTGCCTGGCCGTGACCGGGATGTAGTCCAGGTCGCACTCCGGGTCGGGCTCGGCGTAGCCGATGGTAGGCGGCAGGAAGCCGTCATGGAGCGCGATCGCGGAAGCGATCAGCTCCGCGGCTCCCGCGGCGCCGATCATGTGACCGGTCATGGATTTGGTCGAACTTATCATGGCCTTGCGGGCTTCGGCCTCGCCAAGCGCCAGCTTGAATGCGGCGGTCTCGCACTTGTCGTTCAGTAGCGTACCCGTGCCGTGGGCGTTGATATACAGCATCTTACCTGTTTTGAATCCGGCTTCCTCCAAAGATTGGGTGATGGCTGCGGCCGTCGTCGTTCCGTCAGGGCGTGGGGCGGTATAATGATATGCGTCGCAAGTGTTGCCGTATCCGGCCACCTCAGCGATGATGTCTGCACCGCGCTTGACAGCGTGCTCATACTCCTCAAGAATAAGGATGGCAGCGCCTTCCGCCATCACGAACCCGCCGCGACGGCGGTCGAACGGCAGGCTGGCTTGCAGCGGATCGGTCGAAGTTGAGAGGGCCTTGATATTGGCGAAGCCTCCGAGGCCCAGCGGCGTAACGGCCGCCTCGGAACCTCCGGCGATGATGGCGTCAGCCTGTCCATACTTGATGGCGCGGAAGGCCTCGCCGACGGCGTGCGTGCTCGTGGAACAGGCGGAAACCACCGGCAGGCAGGGGCCCTGCGCGTTGAAGCGGATGGCGATGTTGCCGGCTCCTATGTTGCTGATAAGCATGGGGATGAAGTGAGGGGAAATGCGGGATACGCCCTCCTCGATCATCGTCTTGGTCTGCTGCACGAAAGTCTGCATGCCGCCGATGCCGGAGCCGACATATACGCCGAAACGCCCGGGAGCGATGTTGGCGCCGGCTTCCAGTCCGCTCGCCGCGACCGCCTCGATGGCGGCGCAGGTGGCGAAGCGGCTGAAAAGGTCGCTCCGCCGCACGCTTGCGGCATCCATGCCGAGCGCGACCGGATTGAAATCCTTGACCCTTCCGGCCACATGGACGGGGAGTTCCCCGTATTCATCCATGCCTTCGATGAGGGTGATGCCGCAGCGGCCTTCCTTAATGCTTTCCTTGAATGTATTTATATCGTTTCCGATGGGCGAGATGATGCCCATGCCCGTGATGACTACTCTCCTTTCT
>JAFYZE010000095.1 GCA_017548805.1 Bacteroidales bacterium | reverse complement strand
GCCGCACGGCCAACGCCGCGCGGCGCTCGCTGAACGCCGGCCTGAAGGTGGCGTTCCGCTCCGGAGCGGTCATGGGCCTGACGGTCGTCGGCCTGGGCCTGCTGGACATCGCCATATGGTTCATAATACTGAACGCTTGCGTCCGTGATGCGTCTATGGCACAGAAGCTTGTCGTCATCACTACCACGATGCTGACTTTCGGCATGGGTGCATCCACCCAGGCACTCTTTGCGCGCGTGGGCGGCGGCATCTATACCAAGGCCGCCGATGTCGGCGCGGATATAGTCGGCAAGGTCGAGTCCGACCTGCCCGAGGACGACCCGCGCAACCCTGCGACCATCGCCGACAATGTCGGTGACAATGTCGGCGACGTGGCGGGCATGGGCGCGGATCTATACGAGTCGTACTGCGGCTCTATCCTTTCCACCATGGCCCTTGGCGCTTCCGCGTTCTTCTTGGCCGGTCCGGAGATGCAGATGAAGGCGATCCTCGCCCCCATGCTCATCGCCGCCGTGGGTGTCGTGCTGTCAGTCGTTTCCATATTTACCGTCCGTACCAAGGAAGGCGCTTCCATGAGCCAGCTCCTCAAGAGCATGAGTTTCGGCACCAACCTTGCCGCGGCGCTCAGTGGGATCGCTTCCTTCGGCATCCTTGCGCTGGTTTTCGGCACGGCTGACGGCCTGTGGTGGCATCTGGCCTGCTCAGTCCTCTCCGGACTGGTCGCCGGCGTAGTCATCGGCAAGGCTACCGAGTATTATACATCGCATTCATACAGGCCGACGCAGAAACTCGCCGAGTCCGCCAAGACAGGTCCTGCGACGGTCATCATCAGCGGAGTCGGCCTTGGAATGGTCTCTACTGCCATCCCGGTGATCGCCATCGTCTGTGCCATCGTCCTTGCATATCTTTTTGCAACCGGCTTTGACGTGCATCACATGATGTCTGCGGCCAACCTTTCGCATGGCCTCTACGGAGTGGCCATCGCCGCCGTGGGTATGCTCAGCACCCTCGGCATCACTCTCGCGACCGATGCTTATGGTCCTATCGCGGACAATGCCGGCGGCAACGCCCAGATGTCCGAGCTCGAGCCCGAGGTTCGCCAGCGCACAGACGTGCTCGATGCGCTCGGCAATACCACCGCCGTCACCGGCAAGGGCTTCGCCATCGGCTCGGCGGCCCTGACCGCCCTCGCCCTGCTCGCCTCGTACATCGAGGAGATCAAGATCGCCGTCGGCCGCACCGCCGGTGCGCTGATCAACGGCGTTGATGCGGCCTCGGCCTCCATCCTCGATGTCCTTAGCGAGTTCAATGTCAGCATCATGAATCCTACGCTGCTTGCCGGCGTGTTCATCGGAGCGATGATGGCGTTCCTCTTCTGCGGCCTTACGATGAACGCCGTAGGACGCGCCGCTTCCAAGATGGTGATGGAGGTCCGTCGCCAGTTCCGCGAGATCAAGGGCATCCTGACAGGCGAGGGTACTCCCGATTACCGCCGCTGCGTGGAGATCTCCACCAAGGCCGCCCAGCACGAGATGCTCATGCCTTCGCTCATCGCAATCATAGTGCCGGTCCTGACCGGCGTCGTGCTGGGCGTCTCGGGCGTCCTCGGCCTGCTCTTCGGCGGCCTCGGCGCCGGCTTCGTCCTGGCCGTGTTCATGGCCAATTCCGGCGGAGCCTGGGACAATGCCAAGAAGTTTGTCGAGGAGGGCAATTTCGGTGGCAAGAACTCCGATGCGCACCACGCGACCGTGGTGGGTGACACCGTCGGTGACCCGTTCAAGGACACGGCAGGACCGACGCTGAACATCCTCATCAAACTGATGAGCATGGTCTCGATTGTCATGGCCGGCCTTACCGTCGGCGCACATCTGCTGTAAGGATTATTTCTGCTTCTGGCTGAGGACCTGGATCAGGACGATCACGGCGATACCGATGACGCACCACAGGATGGCACCCGGGACCTGACGGTCCAGTGTCTCTCCCAGACCCGTCAGGACATTGTAAGCGTCTGTACTGCTGCCGGACTCGAGCATCTCGGCCGGCAGGAGGTCGGCGCGCAGAAGCTGGGCGCGGGCGCAGGAGTCAAGGTCGTTCCAAGGCCAGACCTTGACGAGCGAGCCCAGCACGAAGCCCAGCAGCACGAGCATGGTCTGGCGTTCCCAGCGGGCCAGGAGCCAGTTCAGGAACTTCGCGAATGCGAGGATGCCCACGGCGCAGCCCAATGCGAACACGATCAGCACCGGAACGTCCATGTTGCTGACGGCGCTCATGATGTAATCGTATTTTCCCAGTATCACAAGGATGAAGCTTCCGGAGATGCCCGGAAGTATCATCGTGCAGATGGCCAGCGCTCCGCAAAGGAAGATGAACCACATCGCATCCGGCGTCGTGGTGGGGGAGAGTGTGCATACTATCAGTCCGAGCACGGCGCCTGCGGCCGTGAAGAGTACGTCGCGGACCTTCCATTCCTTGATGTCCTTGAACATGTAGAAGGCCGAGGCGAGGATGAGGCCGAAAAAGAATGCCCATACAAGTATGGGATGGAACCTGAGTTCGTGCTCTATGAGCTTGGCAAGGGTGAAGATGCTGAGTACCGCGCCAATCACCAGCCATAGCAGGAAACGGCCGTGTACTCCCTTCCAGAACTCCTTGAACTGTCCGTGGAGGAGGGCCTTCCAGGGCGCGGGACTCATGACGGCGTTGAGTGCGCCGACCACTTCCTCGTAGATGCCTGAGACGAGCGCGATGGTGCCGCCGGACACGCCGGGCACGACATTGGCCGCACCCATGCAGTAGCCTTTGACGGCTACTATGATATCCTTTGCAAGGCTCATGTCTATTTCACTTTTGCGAGCAGCTGCTTGACGGATTTGAATATCTCGTCTTCGGGCATGGATGTCCCGTCAGGAGCTGCCTGGTCGGTGATGACAAGGTCGAAGACGTTGCCGGGCAGCTGCTTGCGCCCGATCTTGAATTTCGCCTCGCAGCAGGTGGCCATGTACCGGATGGGGTAGTCGTCCTTGTTGATAAGCGAGATGAAGAGGTCGGGCTTGGCCGCCAGCATCAGGTCGAGCTTTTCCCGTGCGGGCTTGCCGTAGAAGTTCAGGTCCTTCTTCAGCACGGTGTTGGTGATGCTGGTGATGAGGCGTTCGGC
>JAFYZE010000094.1 GCA_017548805.1 Bacteroidales bacterium | reverse complement strand
TGGTCCGAATAAAGGAACTGCTTGATGACCGGGAATATATTCTCGGTAGTCACTCCGATTTTACCTTTGTTTTCCATATCGTTGTTGTTTTATTGACAAAAAAGTGCGCCGCCACCATGGCGACGCACAAACATAAGTCAAATTGCGTTCCAGTCCGCACGGACTGACGAAATGTCAGTCACTACTTGTACAGGAAGCGCTTGATGCTCATCTTGGGAGTCTTCTCGAAAGGCACGGGGACTACCTCCACCTTGGCTAACTGGCTGTAAACCGGAAGTTTGCGGTTAGCCGCGATACGGATGGTCTCAGGCACGTCGGAGACGGCTTCGGCATCCAGCCCAGCCTTCTTCATGGCATCCTCGTCGAGATAGACCATTGCCACTAGCTTGGAGGCACGGTCAACCACAACGGACTCCACAACGAAGTCCTGATTGTTGACCACGGCCTCAACCTCCTCGGGATAGATGTTCTGGCCGTTGGAGGAAAGGATCATGCTCTTGGAGCGGCCCTTGATGAAGATGTTACCATCGGAGTCCATCACGCCCAGGTCGCCGGTACGCAGGAAGCCGTCTTCAGTGAAGGCGCCTGCGGAAGCCTCTGGATTCTTGAAATATCCGAGGCAGATGTTGCGGCCCTTGGCCTGGATCTCACCGGCGATGTTCTGCGGATCCTCAGAGTCGATGCGGACCTCGGCACAGGTGACAGGCTTGCCGCAGGAACCCTTGACGAAACGAGCCGGGTCCTCATAGGCAAGCAGCGGGCAGGCCTCGGTCATGCCGTAGCCCACCGTATAGCGCAGCTTGATCTTGCGGAAGAGGTCCTCGACCTCGGGGTTGAGCGGCGCGCCGCCCATGATATAGTGGCCGCAACGGCCGCCGAAGGCAGCGTCCAGCCCCTCGCGCATCTTCTTGTATATGATTCCCCGCAGGCCGGGAATCTTTGTTGCGGCCTTGATCGCGGGCTTCTGAAGCATGGGCTTGAGCGAGGACTTGTAGACTTTCTCCATAACTAGCGGCACGGTGACGATCATGTAAGGACGCACGTCCTTCATGGCCTTGAGCAGCAGGCTGGGCGAAGGGGTCTTGCCGAGGAAATAGATGGTGACTCCCGAGCACAGCGGATAAGTCAGCTCGAATGCAAGGCCGTACATATGGGCCATAGGCAGCATGGATACAAGCGTATCCTCCGGAGTGGCCTTGACATTGGTCTGGGCGTACTCGACGGTGGCGGTGAAGCTGTCGTACTTCAGCATCACGCCTTTCGGGGCGCTGGTAGTACCGGAAGTATAGTTGATGATGGCCAGGTCGTCGGCATTGTCCGTAGGATAGACGACGTCGTCACGGGAGAAGCCAAAAGGATACTTGGCAGCGAAAGACGCCTCAAGGCCGGCGAAAGCCTTCTCCATGAGGCCGTCGGAAGAATACAGGACCGTGAAATCCTGCACGTTGATGACACTCTTGACAAGGGGCATCTTCGTGACATCCAGCTTGGTCCATATGTCCCCGTCCACGAAGAAAGCGATGCTTTCAGAGTGGTCCACAAGATGGTTGATGCTGTCGGGATGGAAATCGCAGAGAATGGGAACCGCCACGGCGCCGTAAGTGTTGATGGCGAAGAAAGAAACGGCCCAGCGGGCGGTATTCTTGGCGCAAATGGCTACTTTATCGCCCTTTCGGATGCCGGACTGTTCGAAAAGTATGTGGAATTTCTCTATATTTGCAGCCAGGTCGCTGAAGGTGAAGGACTCGCCGTTGTAGTTGCAGAGCGCTTTCTTGTCCCAGCACCCTTTTACTGTCTCCTGGAGTTTCCAGAGATAATGCTTGCTCAGGTAGTTCGTATCCATGTGATAAAGGTTTAGTTTTGCGCTAAGATAAAAACTTCACGCGTACTATCTGAAATAATGTGGCGGAATTGCCGTATTTATGGTGAAATCAGACATTGAATAATGAGAAGGAAACCCATCATCGCGCTTATCTACGACTTCGACGGCACGCTGTCGCCGGGCAACATGCAGGAATTCGGATTCATCCAGGCCGTAGGACAGACTCCGGAGGAGTTCTGGACCAAGAGCGACAGCATCGCCCGCGGCCAGGATGCCAGCAACATCCTCGCGTACATGAAGCTTATGTTCGACGAAGCGAAGAAGAACAACATTCCCCTTCGCCGCAAGGAGTTCAAGGAGTTCGGCAAGCATATCGAACTCTACGAAGGCGTCCGCGGCTGGTTCAAGCTGATTAACGAATACGGTGAAGCGCACGGCGTCAAGATCGAGCATTACATCAATTCCTCCGGCCTGAAGGAAATCATCGAGGGCTCCCCTATCGCCAATGAGTTCAAGCACATTTTTGCCGGAACCTTCATCTATGATGAGAACGGCGAGGCGGAATGGCCAGGCATCGCCGTGGACTACACCGCCAAGACTCAGTTCCTGTTCAAGATCAGCAAAGGCATCTTCAGCTCCCGCGACAACAAGATGGTCAATTCCAGCATCGCGGATGACAAGAAGCGCATTCCCTTCACCCACATGATTTACTTCGGTGACGGAGACACCGACGTGCCCTGCATGAAAATCGTGAACATGTTCGGAGGCAACTCCATCGCCGTCTTCAATCCCAGCAACGAGCGCAAGCGTTCCAGCTCGCAGAAGCTTCTCCGCCAGGGACGCGTCAAGTTCATAACCCCCGCGATCTATACCAAGGACAGCCGCACCTACCGCATCGTCTGCACCATAATTGACAAGATTAAGGCCGAGAACGACCTGGAATTCCTCTCCAAATACCAGTAGCCGCTGCAACGCCGGCCTCATTTTTCGCATCTTATTTACGCAGGATTCCTGCTTTGCCGGAGTTATATAGGCACAAAGAATGCGAAAAGTGAACGTTTTCAACAAACATTTCATTGCGTTTGCGGTGGTTTTGCTGGCCGCAACCGCCGCCTTTGCGCAGAGCAAGCCCGAACTCCCGTTCCGTTATGAGTTCGGTGTCAGCTTCAGCGCACATCCGGAACTCGCCTGCGACTATTACAAGAAAGGTGCTTTCATCATCGGCGATGCCTCTCCGCGTGAGAACCGCCAGGACGATTATCTTGCATATCTATACGGAGATCACCGCAGCTACCTGTACTCCACCGGCAGCATCAATTTCGAGGGCTCAATTTACCTGAAGCCATGGCTGATCCAGTCCTTCAACGTCGGTTTCGTCCAGATGTGGAGTTCCCGCATTGACAATATGACCGGCGAGAGGTCAGGAAGAGATTACGGCATGGGTATCACTCTTCTGCCGGAGCTCAAGCTGATCACCAACCGGCGGCACGCTTTCCGTATCTTCTGTTCGTTTGCCCTTGGTACAGGATTCTACATGGGCAGCGGGTTCAACAATATGCGCAGCTACGACAGGTTCCCTTCGGCCATTCACCAGCGGGTCGAGTTCGAATGGGTGCCGGTCGGCATAATGATCGGCCGCAAATGTTATTTCTACGCCAACGCCGGCCTCGGCACCGCATACGTTGGCGGCCGTGCAGGAGTGGCATACAGGTTTTAAGCTGGAGGATTTACAATGAAACGATCGATTATATACCTCATTTTCCTGGCGGTGGCCCTGTCCTCCGCATCCTGCGTCGTCCAGGACGAAGCAGCCAATCCCTACAATCTCTACGGGCCCCGCGATTTCGCAGACGCTACCTGCAAGTACATCCTTGAGTCGGCGGTCAACGCCCTGGAACAGAAGGTCGACAATGAGAATGTCTTCAAGGACGGTCCCGTAACGGTATATGACCAGTACTACAACACCGTCATCAGCATAAACAAGATGGAGGGTGCAGACAGCACCTGGGTCATCACGGACGCGATACCGGAGGATGGCGGTACCCGTTATCACGCTTACTGTTTCAATCCTGCCAGACTGCATTACACCCTGTACATGACGCTCCTGGAACAGACTGAAGACAACGGTTTCCACAGCTGGAACGCCGTTTTCACCGGAGAATACGATGAAGGAGACGGTTTCACCGCAAGCTACAAGACATTGTACGAAGGCATCAGGATGTTCTGGAAAAAATCCCAGTGGAACGACACCGTACAGTTCAGCCTGACCGGAGACGGCAGCTGCGCAATCGACATCTTCAAGAACGGAACACCCGTCGAAACGACCTACTTTCATTACAGGAAAT
>JAFYZE010000093.1 GCA_017548805.1 Bacteroidales bacterium | reverse complement strand
GCCTCCGGGGCGCACCGCACCGCTCCTCCAGGTCCAGCCGTCATCGGAGATAAGTCCGCCCTGGCCGGTGCCGAAAGTGAAGTATTTGCCGTCGCTCATTACTATCGTGGACGGGTCATGGATGTATACGTCGCCGACCTGCGCTGCTGCGGGAACGGCGATGCAGGCTGCCAGAAGGGCTGCCAGAATGATATTTTTCATCGATTCCATTGTGTGTGCGCGGTTATTGGTTGGTAACGGTAAGGTTGGTGACGGGCCTGCCGTCCTCTCCGAGGAAGCGGATGCAGAAATCGCTCATTCCGGGGCCGTTGATGACGGCACCGCGGATGACGTTGCGGCCGGCCTTGAGGGTGATTTTCTTGGATACGCAGTCGTCGACGACCATGCGCCTGTCACCGGTGAGCAGGATGGCTTCCTCCCCGTTGACCCACCACTTCGAACCGGAGTTGGAACCGACAGCCATGCGGACTGTCATGTCTTCGGGCGCATTCACGACAGTGACTGCGAGGTAGAGGGCTTCGGTGGGATGCAGGCCGAGGCCGGTGGCGAAACGGTAAAGCTTGACGTTGTAGCGCTTGCTGTCATAGCAGTGCCATGCGAGTTTGGTTTTCTTGTCAAGCTTGACGGTCTGGCCGTCCTTGGGGACGATCTCGTTCTGGCCATCGAAATAGACCTTCGCGAACTCGGCGTTGAGGTAATCGTCATCGAAGACGGCATTGGAACGGATCTCGGGTTTGGCGATGGGCTCAAGCAGGGACCACCTCCTGATGAAACCCTTCGAATCGGGCGTTGCGGGCGTTGCCGCGGCAGGGGCGAAATAGTCCTCCAGCACGGGATGATGGTAGTCCAGGTTCAACTGGGCATGTGCCGGGACTGCCGTGCCGGCGGCCAGGAAAAGGGCAGTCAGAACGGCTAAGGTAAAGGTTTTGTTGATCATTTGTATTTGGTTAGTTATGAATTATTTGGCATCCATTGCCTGGCATGCGGTGATGGCGACCATCTTGTAGATGTCGTCGACGGAGCAGCCACGGCTGAGGTCGTTGACCGGACGGGCTATGCCCTGGAGGATGGGGCCGATGGCGTCGGCATTGCCAAGGCGCTGCACGAGCTTGTATGCGATGTTTCCGACCTCGAGGTTGGGGAAGACGAGGACGTTGGCCTTGCCGGCGATCTCGCTGCCGGGGGCTTTCTTGGCGCCTACTGAAGGCACAAGCGCGGCGTCAGCCTGGAGCTCTCCGTCAATCTTGAGCTCGGGAGCGATTTCTTTTGCTTTCGCGAGGGCCTCGACGACCTTGTCTACGACCTCGTGCTTGGCGCTGCCCTTGGTGGAGAAGGAGAGCATGGCTACGCGGGGATCCTCGAAGCCGGCGACGCTGCGGGCGGTCTGGGCCGTGCAGACGGCTATCTGGGCCAGCTGGTCGGCATCGGGTGTGGGGGTGACGGCGACGTCGCCGATTACGAGCACGCCGTCCTCGCCGTATTGGGGAGTCTGGGTGATCATGAGCATGGCGCCGCTGACGCATGTGATGCCGGGGGCGCACTTGATGATCTGGAGGGCGGGGCGGAGGGTCTCGCCGGTAGTGGACAGGGCTCCGCTGATCTGGCCGTCGGCGTCGCCGCTCTTGATGATGAGGCAGCCGAAATAAAGCGGGTCAAGGACCTGTACGCGGGCCTTTTCGAGGGTCATGCCTTTCTTCTCGCGGAGCTTGAAGAGGAGCTGGGCATACTCCTCGGTCTTCTCGCTGGTGGCGGGGTCGATGATGGTGGCTTCGCCGATGTGCTTGAGGCCGAGCTTGCCGGCATATGCGAGGATCTCCTCGCGGTTGCCGATGAGGATGATGTCGGCGAGACCGTCAGCGATGGCCATGTCGGCGGCTTTGATGGTACGCTCTTCGAGCGATTCGGGGAGCACGATGCGCTGTTTGTTGGACTGTGCGCGTGCGATGATTTTGTCGATTAATGCCATAGTGTTTTATTGTGTGTTATCATATGCGCGTATTTGTACAAAGATACACCATTTATTGGGAAGAATCCTTGGAAAAAAGTATATTTGTAAACAAAGAAATGAACACCGCATGGAAATAACCGAAACTTTGGCGCTGACCAGGCTCGGCGTGAGCCTATTGCTCGGAGGAGCCATCGGCCTGGAGAGGATGGTGCACAAGCACCCTGCCGGCATGCGCACCTTCATGCTGATCTGCATAGGATCGACGCTTGCGACGCTGGCCTCCATATACATTTGCCAGACCAATACCGACCTGATTAACGGTGACCCCGGACGCATCGCTGCCCAGATCCTCACCGGCATAGGCTTCATCGGCGCAGGTCTCATCATCAAGACCGGAGACGGCGTACAGGGCATCACAACCGCCTCGTGCATCTTCGTGACCGCCGCGATAGGCATAGCCGTCGGGGTGGGGATGCTCTTCACGGCGTCTGCGGTGACTGCAATCGTTCTGATAATCTTAACGTCTGGTTATTACCGCAGGAAACATAATAGTTAAGATTGGTAACATTTTTGTTAAAGCCAAAATCGCCATATTGAACCCAGCATGAAGTCCGGCGGCGGATATACACGTACCAAAAACAGCATAAGGAACAGTGCCGTGGCATTGCTGCTGCAGTTCATATCCTTGCTGCTTGGTTTCTTTTCCCGTAAGATTTTCCTGGATTATCTGGGTACCGAAGTGCTGGGTCTGAACAGCACCGCATCCAGCCTCCTTGGTTTCCTCAACATTGCTGAGCTGGGAATAGGTTCGGCCATAGCCGTCACCCTTTACAAACCTTTATTCCAGAAGGACAGGGAGACAGCCAGGGAAATAGTGGCCTTGCAAGGCTGGCTGTACAAGAGGATCGCCTGCTTCATCATCTTCGGAAGCGTTGTCCTGATGTTTTTCTTCCCGAGGATTTTCTCGAAGATGGAACTGCCATTGTGGTATGCTTATGCCACTTATTCTGCGTTCCTGTTCAGCTCCCTTCTGGGTTACTTCGTGAATTACCGGGAGATACTCATGTCTGCCGACCAGAAGGAGTACAAGATCCAGTTTAATTTCCGACTTGTCTTCATCGTCAAGGTGCTGGCCCAGGCTCTTGCCGTCAGGTTCCTTCCCAACCCCTATGTCTGGTGGCTTGCGTTCGAGGTTTCATTCGCCATCATAGGGTCGTTTTTCCTCAACAGGGTTATTTTCAAGGACTATCCTTTCTTGAAAGAGAAAGTGGAGAATCCCGGAAGGCTCAGGCACAAGTTCCCGGACGTGGTGACCAAGGTCAAGCAAATGTTCTTCCACAAGATTGGTGGATTCGTGCTTTCCCAGACCAGTCCCATCATTATCTACGCATATGCTTCACTTACGCTGGTGGCATTGTATGGCAACTATCTGATCATAACCAACAACCTGAGCCTGTTGCTGGGTGCGCTTTTCGCCGGCCTTGGAGCCAGCGTCGGGAACATGCTGGCCGAGGGTGACCGTAGTCTCATCCTCAAGGTCTTCAAGGAACTCTTCTCTTCGCGCTTCCTGGCCGTGGCTGTGTGCAGCATCTGCATCTGGCTGCTTGCAGACCCTTTCATAAGCGTCTGGCTGGGATCGGAATATCTTCTAGACAGGACGACCTTGTTCCTTATCATAGTCATGTTTTTCCTGGGTACCATGCGGGCGGTAGTGGACACCTTCATCAATTCTTACGGCCTTTTCCAGGATATCTGGGCGCCCGTGGTCGAAGCGGTCCTGAACCTGGGTTTCTCCATCGGACTCGGCTATTTCTTCGGGCTTCATGGTATCCTGACAGGAGTCATCATCAGCCAGCTGATCATAGTATTCACATGGAAGCCCTATTTCCTTTTTACAAGGGGCTTGAAAGAGCCTATATGGATGTATGTCGCCCTGTATGCAAAGCATCTGCTAGCGGGAGTCGTCGGTTTCTTTGCCGTACGTGCCATCAGCGGGTTGATTCCCATCGATCCGGCATCTGGGATATGGGCTTTCCTGCTGTATGCTTCCATCCTGTTCATCTGTTGTGTGCTCATCCTCGGCGGGATCCTGTATGCGGTCGAGTTCGGTATGCGTTCCTTTGTCCGCAGGGTGCTGACCGTTGTGGGAATGATCAAAGAGGATATAACCGTTAAAGCCAGATGATACCCAAGATAATCCATATGTGCTGGTTCGGCAGTGACCCGTATCCCAAGAAGATCAAGTACTGCATCGACTCCTGGAAGAAACACCTTCCGGATTACGAGGTCATGCTCTGGGATATGGAACGCTTCGACGCCGACTCCCTTGCTTGGACCAGGGAGGCGTTCGATGCCGGGAAGTATGCTTTCATGGCGGATTATGTACGCTTCTATGCGATATATAATTACGGCGGGATATATCTGGACTGCGACGTGGAGATGATAGGTTCCTTCGACGACCTGCTTGACCTGCCGTATTTCGTGGGCAACGAGGCTTACCCTTCGAGCATAGAGCTTTCTGCTTTCGGCGCGGAAAAAGGCCTTCCCTGGGTCAAGGATGCCATGGATTATTATGTGGGACGTCATTTCATCAAGGAAAATGGAGAACGGGATATGGCCCCCCTGCCATTCGTCATGTGGCCGCTTCTGAGTCAGAAGTATGAGATAGTGTGTATCGATGATATTTCTGACTTCGATCCCGATCCTTCCAGGATATGTGTTTTCCCGCAGGACTGGTTCAACGCCAACCCTTGGGCTGAAGAGAACGGTTTCAGGTACCACGTCACGGAGAAAACCCGCTGCATCCATCATTTTGCCAATTCCTGGCTTGACACCCCTTATGATGGGGGCTGTCTCCATAAACTGTATTATAAACTGACCGGCAAAGACTGGAAACTGTCTGACAAGCGTTTCAGACTGTACGGTAAACAAAAAAACAAAACAAAAAGATGATACCTAAGCTGATACATCTGTGCTGGCTGAGCGGGGACCCGTATCCCCCGAAGATCCAACTCTGCATTGATTCCTGGAAGAAGTACCTTCCGGATTATGAGATTATGCTGTGGGACACCAACCGCTTCGATGTCAACTCCACCCCATGGACCAAACAGGCGTTTGAAGCGAAGAAGTACGCTTTTGTGGCGGACTACATCCGTCTGTATGCAGTTTATAACTACGGTGGCATTTATCTCGACAGCGACGTGGAAGTGCTCAAATCCTTCGATGACCTTCTGCACCTTCCGTATTTTGCAGGCACGGAAGTGGGTCCGGACGGCATAGAGATGGCTGCATTCGGGGCAGAGAAAGGAACGGGCTGGGTCAAGTTCATGCTGGACTATTATCAGGACAGGAACTACATCCTTGAGAATGGAGAGAAAAACATGGAGCCCATGCCTCCGGTGATGGGCAATTTGATCCGCAAGCATTATTACTGGACGATCATACAGACTCCGGATGAGTTCGATCCAGACCCCACAAGGTTCTGTATATTACCCGTCTACTGGTTCTGCGCACATCCTAGGGACCTTGTCCATGGTGGATTCTATTACGTCACGGAAGATACTCACTGTATTCACCATTATGCCAATTCCTGGACTGAAGACGAATACATAGGGGGTCCGCTGCACAAGCTGTATTACAAAATCACAGGCAAGAACTGGAAATTCCGCGACAAGCGCTTCCGCTTGTATGGAACGCAAAAAAACAAGTAGCGATGATACCGAAGATAATTCACCTTTGCTGGCTGAGCGGCGATCCGTATCCCAAGAAGATAGAGTTCTGCATCAATTCCTGGAAGAAATACAATCCTGACTATGAAGTGATGCTGTGGGACACCAACCGCTTCGATGTCAATTCCACCCCCTGGACCAAACAGGCGTTTGAAGCGAAGAAGTACGCTTTCGTGGCGGATTACATCCGTCTGTATGCCGTGTACAACTATGGCGGCATCTATCTTGACAGTGACGTGGAAGTCATCCGGCCTTTCGACGACGTGCTCCACCTGCCGTATTTTGTCGGCAGCGAAACCGAGGATACTAGCCTTGAGCTTGCCGCTTTCGGGGCAGAAAAAGGTATGCCCTGGGTCAGGGACGCAATGGAGTGGTATGAAGGCCGCAATTTCGTAAAGGAGGACGGTTCTTTTGAAATAGAAGTCCAACCCTTGATAATGAGCCGTGTCCTGGGCTCCAAATACAAGTGGACCCCCATAACCAAGAAGAATGAAGTCACCCGCGACGAAGACAAGCTATTCATATTTCCCTGCGAGTGGTTCAACGCACATCCTTTTTCGGAGACGGGCGGATGCAAATACGTAATCACGAAGAATACCCACAGCATACACCATTATGCCGGCCAGTGGAGGGATGAGGAGTATCAGGGGGGCAAGCTCCATAAATGGTTCTACAAGCTGTTCGGCATTGACTGGAGGCTTCTGGACAGGGAGTTCAAGCTTCAAGGGAAAAAGTAAGGTTTATTGGGAACGCAAGGATGCCTGCAGTAAGTGTCATAATACCGGTATACGGGGTTGAAAAGTACATTGAACGGTGTGCCAGAAGTCTGTTTGAACAGACAATGGAGGACTTGGAGTACATCTTCGTGGATGACTGTACTCCGGATGCGTCAATGGATATCCTGGCCCGGGTGATGGACGATTACCCCGCGAGGCGGTGTCAGGTCAAGGTCCTTCACAACGAAGTCAACCGGGGTCTGGCATACACCCGCCGCAGGGGAGTGGAGGCTTCTACCGGAGACTATATCATCCACTGTGACAGCGACGACTATGTAGAGAAGGATATCTATGAAAAACTGTATGCTAAGGCCACTGAAGAGGGCCTTGATATGGTACTCTGCCAGATGTGCATCGTAGCCCATGGCCGTATGGAGCGTTATATGGATAAGCTGGGTGTCGAAAACCCGGTGGGCGCCCTTATCCGGCAGGACATTTGCAATCATCTGATGGACAAGCTGATAAGCCGTAAGGCATATGATAAGGGCATCGTATTCCCACATAGCAACATAGGTGAGGATTACGTTATGTGTATCCAGCTGGCCTGTAACTGCGACTCTTTCGGGTATGTCTTCGAACCTCTTTATAATTATGTCGTAAGGGAGGGGAGTCTCATCAACTCTAAGGATACCATACCCAAGATAAACCAGATCAAGGAGAGCTTGGATCTTGCATTCTCCTGTCTGGAAGCCCGGGGACTTGTCGACAAGTACAAAAAGGATATCGAATACACCAAGTGCTGGCTCAAGTCCATCATCCAAGGGTTTCCGAGGGATTATTATATGGGAGTTTATCCGGAAGTGAATCGCTCTTTCTTGTTCAACAGGGATTTCGGCGTCATGTTTCGCCTCGGGCACCTGACCAAGTTGATGGGTATTCACGGAATATCGAAAGTCTTTTCAAGGAAATAGATATGAGGCCTGCAGTAAGTGTCATAGTCCTGGTATACGATGTCGAGCAATACATCGAACGGTGCGCCCGCGGTCTGTTTGAACAGACCTTGGAGGACTTGGAATATATCTTCGTGGATGACTGTACTCCGGACGCGTCTATGGACGTCCTGATGCGGGTGCTGGACGATTACCCCGCGAGGCGGGGTCAAGTCAAAGTCCTTCGCAACGAAGTCAACCGTGGCCAGGCTTACAGTCGCAGGAAGGGTGTCGAGGCCGCCACGGGAGATTATATTATCCATTGCGACAGTGACGACTGGCCGGAACCGGACATGTATGCCAAGCTTTATGCAAAGGCCTCTTCCGAGAACCTTGACATGGTTATTTGCTCTGTACGCCGGGTCTATCCCGACCTTACAACGGTCCCAGGCACTGACAAACTGGGACAGGAAGACGTGCTGGGCGCCCTGATAAGGCAGGATATATTTAACCATACGATGAACAAGCTTATCTCCCGCAAGGCATACGAGAAAGGTATCACTTATCCTGTGTGCAACATGAGCGAGGATTCCGCAATGATCATCCAGCTGGCCAGCAACTGTGATTCTTTCGGATTCGTTGACGAGATTCTCTATAACTATTCCGTGAGGGTGGGGAGTATCAGTTATTCGATAGAGAGCGAAGAGAAGATCGACCAGATGAGGCAGAACTATAACCTTGCTTTCTCTGCGCTAGAAGCCAAAGGTCTTGCGCGTAAGTACAGGGCTGATATAAGGAACCTGAAATGCTGGCTGAAGTTCATGGCCTCAAAACTCCCACGTAGTTTTTACGCCAATCTGTATCCGGAGGTTAACGTCTCCTTTCTTTTCAACAAGCGCTATACCGTCATGCAACGCCTTGGTCATCTGACCAAGCTGATAGGTATTCACGGAGTATCGAAAGTCTTTTCAAGGAAATAGATATGAGCCCCGCAGTTAGCGTCATAATCCTGGTCTACAAGGCGGAAAGGTACATCGAACGATGTGCCCGGAGCCTTTTCGGACAGACCCTGGAAGACATCGAGTATGTCTTTGTCGACGACTGCAGTCCGGACGGCTCCATGGACGTCCTTGAGCGGGTATTGGAAGACTACCCGGTACGCCGGAGCCAGGTGAGGATCATTCACAATGACACCAACCGGGGCCAGGCATTCAGCCGTCGCAGGGGAGTGGAAGCAGCCACGGGAGAGTATATAATCCATTGCGACAGTGACGATTGGCCTGAGCCGGAGATGTATGCGAGAATGTACGCCAAGGCATCGGAAGAGGGTCTTGACATGGTGATCTGTTCCATGCGCAGGGTGTATCCGGACCATACGGAGCCAGTACCGGACATGACCCATACAGACGATCTCCTGGAGTCCCTTGTCTATATGGACATCCACCATTACCTGCTCAACAAACTTGTGTCGCGCATTGCTTACGAATCGCCTCTGGCCTGGCCAGTGAACAACATGTGCGAAGACACCGCCCTGATCACCCAGCTGGCTTATCATTGCCGCAATTGGGGATTCGTGGAAGACGAGCTTTACAACTACGGCTATTATCCCGACAGCATCAGTTCCATCAAGGGATCCATGGAGAAAGTGGAACAGATACGAGCCAATGTCAGCCTTGTCCTCTCTTTCCTTGAGGACAAGGGCCTGAGCGGGAAGTACGGACGCGCCATTATGCATCTCAAATGCTGGACTAAATTCGCGGCGCTCCAGCTTTCGCGCAAGTATTATCTTCGCCTGTATCCGGAAGCAAACCTTCCGCTCTTCGTTGACAGGCGTTTCACGGTGGCCGAGCGCCTCGGGCACCTGACCAAGATATTGGGCATACACGGTATATCAAGTCTTTTCAAGAGTAAGGAATGAAACCTGCGGTAAGTGTCATAATTCCCGTTTACAAGGTTGAGGCCTACATCGGGGAGTGTATACGGAGCCTGTTCGGACAGACCCTGCAGGATGTGGAGTACATTTTTGTAAACGACTGTACGCCTGACGCTTCCATGGATGTGCTGCGCAAGGTGATGGAAGAATTCCCCCAGCGAGCCGCTTCCGTGAAGGTCGTGGACAAGCATCGGAATGAAGGCCTTCCGGCAGCGCGCAGGAGCGGCCTTGAGTTGGCTCTGGGAGAGTATGTGGCGCATTGCGACAGCGACGACTGGATGGAACCTGACATGCTTGAGAGGATGTATTCGGCGGCTCACTTGTACGATGCGGACGGAGTGGTCTGCGGCTGGATGCGCAATGACCAGCCGGCCATGACCAAGTATACGCGGGAAGGAGTGAATTGCCGGGATTCCATTTTGCCCGACATCGTGGCCGTGGGAGAAATGCAGTCGGTATGGCGTTATATGTTCAAGAGGGAGGTTTATAATAGGGGAGTGGAGTTCCCGCTCTATAACCAGGGGGAAGACCACGCGCTGGTGGTACAGCTCGCGTATCAGAGCAAGAGCATATACTGCGTAAACCGGCCGCTGTATCACTGGCGGACTAATATGGCGTCTATCACCAATGCGCCTGATCCCGAGTCTGTCATGAATCGCTTTGAGGGTGCCTGCGCAAATGCGCGGCAGGTGGAAGACTTCCTGGACAGGAACGGTCAGGCAGGGTGTTTCGCCCCGCAGTTGACAGCCTTGAAGCTCTACTGCATGTTCTATCTGAGACCCCTTCTGCGCAAGGGGGAGGGCATTGACAGATGGAGGAATGCCTTCCCGGAGATAAAGGGCAAGGTTTTGTGCAATAAATTCATTATCTTTACTCATAAGATAGAGTATCTGGTCGACAGGTGTTGTCCCCGATGCGTGATCAGGGCCGTTTACCGGCTCCGATCCAAGACATAATGGTTGCGAAGATGGAAAAACTGCTGTCCATAATCATCCCCTCCTACAACATGGCACAACTGCTGCCGCGTTGTTTGGATTCCCTGCTCGCTTCGGGAGCAGGGGAGGCCTTCGAGGCAATAGTGGTGAATGACGGCAGCAAGGACGATACACTTGAAGTCGCGCTGTCATATAGGGATGCCAACCCTGACTGTATCAGGGTCATAGACAAGCCTAACGGCAACTATGGCTCTACCATCAACGCAGCCTTGCCGCAGGCCCGAGGCAAGTATGTCAAGATACTGGATGCGGACGATACCTTCCTTCCGGAATCGCTCTCTTCCTTCATCGACGCCCTGTCCGGCACGGATGCCGATATGGTCGTGACGCATTTCACCCAGATTCTCCCGAAGGGGGTGCGTGAGCTTGCCAGGTACAACCTCTATGGCAAGGAACCTTACGAGTATGGAAAGACATATTCCCTGGACCAGGTGCTTTCCGACGGATACATCCGTTTCTTCCTGATGCATTCCCTTTCTTACAAGACCAGTCTGCTGCTGGATAACGGCTACCGCCAGACAGAGGGCTGCTCTTACACGGACCTGGAGTGGGACACCTTTCCGCTCTTCTATGCCGGTGATATAGTGTTCTTCGACATCGACTTGTACCAGTACCACCTGGACAGGGAGGGACAGACCATGGATCCCAAGGTCCTCTCCCGCAGTCTGGACCAGTTGGAAAGGGTCACCGACAGCATCCTTGGCTTCTATGAGGATTATCCGAGGGAGAAACTGGATCCGCGCCGCAAAGCCTTCTTTGACGGGTACTACCTCAATCGCATACGCTTGATGGCCAAGAACTATCTGCTCGACCTCCCCCGGGAGATGTTTGATGCACAGGAGTTCGCCCGGGTTGACCGGAAGCTCCAGGACCATATGGACAGGCTGGATATCGGTCCCTTCAAGCTGTATCCAGTCAACAAGATTGTCAGGACGGATGCTTACGCATACTGGAAGCGACACCACAGCCGCCTGCCCAAGGCGTTGGAGGCGGTCAATTCCGTGGCCGATAAAGTGATGACCGCACTGTACAGGAAAATATTCAGATAGACTCCAGAGCGATGCCCAAGCTGTTGATCATAGTATACAAACGCCCCGGCTCCGTCCTTGATGGAGGAGATGTGGTCTGCCGCAGGAACGTTGAAGCTTTGGAAGGCGTTCTTGGAAGGGGAAACGTGGATGTCATGTATATCCACGATGGCGGAACCGGGACCATGAGCCGTATCGCGGGAGCATTCCATTTCCTTTCCAATCATTTCTACGGGCTCACTCCCAGACGGACGGCGGAGATTGTGGACAGGGCCATGGGATACGATTATATGTGGCTGGACCGCAGTGTGTTCGGTATCATCGGACACAGGGCGCGTCTTGCAGGATATAAAGGCAGGATACTGTGTTTCTTCCACAACATCGAGACCGTATACTTTGACGCCAAGTTGCCAAGATGGCTGCCGGGACGCCGCATCGTGTTGCGTTGCGTCAGGCGGAACGATGCGTATTGTTGCAGCGACGCCGATACGGTAGTGGCCCTCACAGAACGGGACTCGGAAGGCCTGATGAAGCTTTATGGCCGCAAGGCTGATTTCATAGTTCCGGTCATGTTCAAAGACCGTTATGCCACGGACCATTATCCTACGGAAAGCATACCGTCGAAGCCTTTGTGCGTGTTCCTTGGATCTTTCTTCCCGGCTAATGTTGAAGGTATAGAATGGTTCGTCCGCGAAGTGTATCCCAAGGTAGATATCACTCTCAAGATAGTGGGCAAGGGGATGGACCAACTAAGGGTCATCGGTAAGGAATGGCTGGATCCGGGGATTGAGGTCATTTCCGACGCTCCTCAGCTCGAACCGTATTTCATAGAGGCAGATATCATGATCATCCCCATTTTCAAAGGCAGCGGGATGAAAGTGAAGACCTGCGAGTCGTTGATGTTCGGAAAGAACATCCTGGCCACTGACGAAGCATGGGTTGGTTACGATCTGGATTACAACCGCGCCGGTGGCCGTTGCAATGAACCCTCTGAATACGTTCGGAGAATCAACGAGCTTGCAGGCGCAAGGGTCCCGCGCTTTAATGCGTATTCGCGGGAAATGTTCCTTGAAAAGTGGTCGGATTCTCGCGCCTTGGAACTGTTCAGGAGGATTCTGGGTGTAGACTAGGCTTCTGCCGTCTTTCTGTTGTTGCGGAAAAACTTCCAAGTTCCCAGTGCCGCGCCCAGGAAGATGGAGAGATACATCAGGACTATGCAAATCACGGACAGTATATTGCCTTTGTGCACGCTGTCCGGATCGAAGGTGAAGTTAATGACATGTACTCCGGCAGGGACGTTCATGGCCCTGAGAACGTAGTCGGCCCTGAAATAGTCGGCTTCATCACCGTCAATGGTGGCTTTCCAGCCATAGGGATAATAGATTTCGGAGAAAACTACCGTCACATCCCTCGTGCTCCTCACCAAATAATCCAGGCTCTTGGGGGTGCACGCGGTGAGCTTTATAGATGCATTTGCAGGTACCCCCGGGGATGTGTCGGCCACGCTTTCTGCAAACTCCTTGTCCACGACGGCGACCCTTCTGAGGTCCACCGTATTGAGGGCCTCGCACTCCTGGTTGGCATTGTCAACAAGCTTGATTTCAGAGACGAACCATGCGTTGCCCATCGCGTCCCGATTGAGCATCGCTACGGTGTTGCCGTCCTTGTCCTGGCCTATTAAGTACTTGGTGTTTAGCATGTTGACAACTGGCATGTGCCTCTTTGACAGGTGCTGCTCTATCAAGTCGTTGTAGCGGCGGAGCTTAACGGCGCTGTATCCTCCGACGGATTTGAGGAAATAGGAAGTCCTGGAGTCGTTGAAAGGATCCACTGTAAGGTTCATCACCCTGAAATTGGGATCAGGATCCCTCAGCAAAGCCTTCTCGTATGGATACATCTCGAAAGTGGACGACCTCTTCTGGGGATTCACGAAATTGTTGTCATTGAAATATCTCTTGTCGACCGGCCACATGTCCAGGAGGATGAATACTCCCAGAATGACTGTAACAAGGCCGGCCTTGAGCTTGCCCTTGAAATAAAACCACAGTGTAACGGCTGCTGCGGCTATGAAGCCGGCAGAGCGCAGGGAATCCTGTTTAAGCAGGGAAGCCCGCTGGTCCTTGATGGCCGTATAAACCCTTTCCGGGAGATTCTTTGTCCAAACAGCGTCCACGGGCGAAGTGAAATCGAACAACTTGCCTCCCAACAGGGCGAGAAGGAGGCATATGCCTCCGGTTATGCCGGCAGACCAGATAATGCTCCTCCTGAGCTTTTTCTCCTCGACCCTGCCAAGGAACACTTCCCTTAAGGCAAGGAAGCCCAACAGCGGCATCGCCACTTCGGCCACTACAAGGATGGACGAGACGGACCTGAACTTGTTGTACATGGGGAAATAATTGAAGAACAGCTTCGTGAGCCACATGAAGTTGCTCCCCCATGCCAGCATGATAGAGAAGAGGGTCCCGATCAGAAGCCCCCATTTATGAGGCCCCGGCACAATCAGGCAGCCCAGCAGGAACAGGAAGCATACAATAGCTCCCATATAGACGTTGCCTGCCGTGAAAGGCTGTTTCCCCCAGTACATAGGGGCCTTTTTGACGTTCTCGAACGCTGAAGAGGCCGTCACTCCGCTTGCAATCAATGCCTTGTAGAATGGAGAATTCACGCCTACATCAATGTAATTTGCACCTCCCTTCGCGCCGGGAATAAGGAAGGACAGGGACTCGTCAATGCCATAACTGAACGAAGTGGCGTATTTCAGATTGAGTCCGTTGTCGGATACACCTTCTGACGCTGACTCTGTGACAAGGTCTGAATGTCCTCCGCGCATGGTCTCGCCGACGTATTCGGAGTTGGCGAAAACGTTGGCGCAGTTCGCTCCGAGTCCCACTCCTACGGCGACGGCAAAGACCGCAGTGCCGATGAGCAGGTCTTTCCAGCGTTTTTCCTTGAGATGGTAGATGAACTGTACCACCCACATCAAGCCTATCAGCATGAAGAAGTAGTAAAACATCTGAGGATGCTTTGTGGCGCCTGCGGCCACGAATACCGTTGTGAGGATCGCTCCCAGAAGGTATTTCTTTTCAGAAAAAATCAGGTTGAAGCCTCCGAGCACAACTGCCGTGGCGGCTATGGTCACGGGCTTGGTGAGATGTCCCGCACCTATGACAACCAGGAAATAAGAAGACAAACCTATGGCTATCGCCCCCACTAAGCTGAGCCATTTGTCCACCTTGAAGCAGAGCAGGCAGATGAAGAAACAAAGGAAGTAGACGAAGATAATCCATGCTGGGCTGTTGTACCCCTCGACAAGCTTGTTTATCGGCCGAAGCAGCGTCTCCGAGGTGTAATGGCCTCCTCCGATCTGGTAATTGGGCATTCCGCTGAACATGGCGCTGTTCCAGAATGTATAATCGCCGGTAGTGTTGTGATAGACCTCGGACTCGTGTACGGCGCCGGAGAAGTGCTGCTGGTCTTCGGCATACAGGACCTTTCCCTTGAGCTGGGGCGAACAATATATATAACCTAGCGCCAGGAAAACGATGACGGCCACCACATAGGCTCCGTATTCCCTGACGATACCTTTCAAGCTTATCTTCATCTGTTTCAATTCAAAAAAAACGCAATATTCTGCCTATACGAGGGAAAGGGCGACCTTCATCATGCCGGTAAATGTCTTCTCGCGCTCCTCGGGGGAGGTGTTCTCGCCTAAGATGACGTGGTCTGAGATGGTGCAGATGGTCAGGGCCCGCTTACCGGCGCGCGCGGCGTTCATGTAGAGCGCCGCCGCCTCCATTTCCACGGCAAGCACACCCATCTTGATCCATTTGTCTGCCTGGGGGGTCTCCGCGTAGAAAACGTCCGAAGACACGACATTGCCTACCTTGTAGCGGATGCCGAGTTCCTCGCAGGCTTCTGCGGCGCCGCGAAGGAGCTTGAAGTCAGCAAGAGGGGCAAAGGTCCCGGGCAGGCCGAACTGGCTGCCGTAGTTGGAGTCGGTGCAGGCTCCCATGGCCAGGATCAGGTCTCCGACATGAAGGTCGCGGCTGTAGGACCCGGCCGAACCTATGCGGATGATGGTTTCAACATCATAGAAATTGAAGAGTTCGTATGTGTAGATGCCGATGGAGGGAATACCCATACCGTGTCCCATGACGCTGACGCGTTTGCCGTTGTAAGTGCCGGTATATCCGAGCATTCCCCGGATATTGTTGAACTGTACCGGATTCTCGAGGAATGATTCGGCCATGAACTTGGCGCGAAGCGGGTCGCCGGCCATAAGGACGGTACGCGCGATCTCTCCGATCTGGGCGCCGATGTGTGGGGTAGGAGTATTAGCCATATCGCAGTGTTTTAATTTCTACAAATATAGTAAAAAAGCATGACAGATGTAATAAAAAAGGATGGCAGACCGCATGGTCCGCCATCCTTTGATGAAGCGCGGGCTGGATCAGAATTTCCAGACTGTGAATTCGTTCATTCCGGGCTTGAGGTTCTCGAACGGACCGACCTTGGGGCTGGAGCCTCTCGGCGCGCCGAAGAAGTCGTGGTCGACTGTAAGCGGGGTACCGTCAGGATTTTCGTAGTAGCCGTTGGAGTAGTAGGTCTTGCCGAGGAAATCGGTGTCGACCACGGGGGTCTTGACGCGGTTGATGGCGTCATCCACGCGGATCTTGAGCACGATCTTGTCAGCCTGCTTCTCGAGGGCGATCTGGGTGTCGAGTCCGCTGCTCACGGCATCGTCCTCATAGGCGTATTTCTTCACTCCGTTGTAGTAGAGGTTGGATCCCACCCTCATGGCGAGGTTGAAACGTGCCGGCTGGCTGTTTCCGGCAGCCATCTGCTCGATGAAACTCTTGAGTTTCTCGTTCTGGGGATTGCGGGACATCATGTCCTGGTAGATGCCCTCATAGTACGGCGGACGCTCGTTGTATACGGAAGTACCGGCATCCTTATCCTTAAGGTCGGAGTCGGGAGCGATGGTGAAGATATTGTTGTAGTAGCGGTCGTCACCTCCAGGGAAGTTCATCACGCCTACGATCTTGGTGGAGTGAGGTGCGTGATAAGGAGTGTAACGCTCAGTCACGGGATGGAAGGTGATGTAGCCGGACACGATGTTGTGGACGAATGCGGCTCCCTGGCCCCATTCGAGGAACGCGTTGGGGGAGAGCATGACGTTGTTGTCCACGAGGCACGGGCCGTGGGTGACCTCGGTCCAGAGGTCGGTGTGGTCGTTGTTGTAGAACACGTTGCCGGTGACGCGGGTGCCGATGCCCTGCCAGTCGAGCCAGAGGCCGTTGTAGCCGTTCTCAAGGAAGTTGTTGCGGATGATGACGTCGATGGCGGCGTGAAGCTTGATGCAGCCGACCTCAGCGCCGGCGTACTGGCGCTTGGCGTTTATATCGTGGATGTAGTTGTTCTCGATGATGGAGAAAACGCATCCGAGGTGGCCGACGATGCCCGCCTGCTCGCAGTCGAAGATCTCGTTGTTGCGGACGATGTGCGAGCCGATGTTCTCCTTCTTCCAGCCCATGTCCTCGGCCTGGAAGATGACCTCGAGCTCACGGTTGAAACCGGAGAGGGTGCGCTCGATGGTCCAGCGGTTCTGGCCGGAGGCGCGGTCCTTGCCGAGGCAGACGCCCACGCACTTGGAGTTGCTGATGACATTGTCCTCAATGATCCAGCCCTTGGACCAGTGCGGACCAACGAGACCCTGCTGGAAAGCGGTCGGAGGCGCCCAGTTGGTAGCGGCCTGGCTCATATGGAATCCCTTGACGGTGATGTAGTTGACACCGGGGAGCTGGGGGAAGAACACAGCCGGACGGACATTGACTTCGACAAGTTCCTTGTTGGGGTTGACGCCGGGGCCGAAGTTGGCCCAGATGGCGGTCTCGGTGTCGTTGACCTCGACATACCATGCGCGGGTGGCATCCTCAGGCTTGCGGGTACGCTCGGGAACCACGGGTTTCTGGACGCCTTCCAGGTCGACGGCCTGGAAGAGGGACTTGTTGTTGAGGTAGACCTCGCCGACGACATATGCGCTGTTGGTGGAGCTGAGCCAGTCTCCTACGAGAGGCTCGGCAAAGGGATTCCAGTCTCCGAAGAAAGAGTTGGGGAGCACGACCTTCCAGACATCGGTCTTGCCCTGACGAACCCAGCCCGTGACCTCCTCGGACCCCTTGATCCAGACTTCTTCGCCCTCGGCGGCGCGATATGTGATGCGGCTGTAGACATCGGCTCCGGAGTTGCGCGGAGCGACCCACTCGCGGTAGACGCCTGCATGGACGGTGACGGTGTCACCCGTCTTCAGTACCATGGCGGCTTTCGAGATAGTGAGGAACGGGGCTGCGGCCGAACCGTCGTTGGTGTCCGATCCCGTCTTGGCGACATGGTATTCGCGAGCCTGAAGGCTTACGGCGCAGAATGCCAGGGCCATGAATAGCAAGAGCTTTTTCATAAAGTTTCAGATAGATTTAGGGTGGTTAATAGTAGTGTTTGTGCAAATGTGCTACAATATAGCGATTTTTCCGGAATAAAAAAACGGGGCCTGCCCTTTTCAGGACAGGTCCCCGCTTACAGCCGGCTATGCACGCGCTATCGCATTGCGGCGCCGATGGCCTTTTCGAGCATCTCCCGGTTGATGAGCCCGTCCATGCTGATGAACGTAGCCCCGGAGGCATTCATGGACATCATTACGAAGGAGCGGATGATGCTGTCGTCCCCGTCGGTGTAGAACCTGACGGTCTCCCCGTCGTCCTTGGCCTCCATCATCAGTTCGTAGTCGCTCGAACCCAGAAGCCGCTTGACGTCGCTGTTCATGCGGTCCATGATCCTGTTGTCCGAAGTGTTGATCATGTAGAACCCTTTAAGGGTCTTGACGATGGGGGTGATGTCGACCTTCTCGCCGTAGTCTCCGATCTCGAGCTCCGGCAGCTTGCCGATGAGCTTGAACATGGAGGGGGAGATGTAGACCGCGCTCACACCCTGCTCGTCCGAGAACTTGTTGTAGATACTCTTGGC
>JAFYZE010000092.1 GCA_017548805.1 Bacteroidales bacterium | reverse complement strand
ATCGAGGAGATCACCGAAAAGCTCTTCTTCGACTACGGCACCACCCTGCATCAGGGAGCCTGTATTCCGAGCAGTTGCCCGGAGGCTTCATCCAGGTGCTAATGAATACGGAAGGTCTTGAGAGCAAGGTCAACATCGAGGCCCTGTTCAACGCCGTACACAGGCACAAGGACCTCGTAAAGGGAATGTTCAACAAATAGGAAAAAGGAGGAAAGATCATGAACAACGTATTCGATATCAAAAGGTTCGGGCGCTATTTCGCCTATGACCTAAACAACGCCCGCAACAATTTCGGCGTGTCGGCGCTGACCGTCGGTCTCCTGCCCCTCATCCTTCTGTTTTTCAACACCCTGTTCGGCCTGGTTTTCACCGGCGATGTCCCGCAGGTCGCGCTGCCGGCAAAGGTGGTCATCCTTGTCTTCGCTTTCATCATTGTCGCTATCTCCGGCCCCGTCAAACTCTACGGACATCTGACTGAACGCAAGAGCGGCTCTGACTGGCTGATGATCCCGGCTTCCTCTTTCGAGAAGTTCCTCTCCATGGCCCTGATGCTGTGCATCGTCCTGCCCGTGGCAGTCCTTGGACTCTTCTCCGTCTGTGACCTCCTGCTGTCCTGGATCGTGCCGGTCTACGGCGACTCTGTAGTACGCCAGCTCGGCAGCGGATTGGACAAGCTGGCCGACATCGACAATGTCAGCGTCATGTTCCTGTCGCCCGGCGGAACAGTCGTAAGTACTTGGCTGAACTGGTGCGTGGGCATACTCCCGTTCGCATTGGGCGCCATCTGTTTCAAGAAGGGCAAGGCAGCCAAGACCATCCTCTGCCTGATCGGCTTCAACATGCTGCTGTCCCTCATCATCGCCGTCATTTTCAAGAGTGTCGACATGAGCAACTTCGAAACCTTCTTCGAGAATCTTACTGCCGATAACGCCGGCTTCTGGGTAAACTTCTTCATCAACGCATTCTATTTCGTGGTCGTCGGCGGCATGCTTACTGCGCTGTACTTCCGCGTCAGGACCATAAAGCATTAGTACCATGGAATTCGATCCCAACAAACCCATCTATCTCCAGATCTGCGACAACATCTGTGAGCAGATCCTGAGCGGAGGATTGGCGCCGGAGAGCCGTATACTCTCTGTAAGGGAGTATGGAGCATCCATCGGAGTCAACCCCAACACGGTGGCCCGTTCGTACGAGAAACTCACGGACGCCGGCATCATCTACAACAAGCGCGGCATCGGCTACTTCGTGGCGGGCCCGGCCCGCGACATCATCCTGGAGCAGCAGCGCCGGGACTTCCTCGAGAACGAGGCGCCCCAGTTCATCAAGAGGATGAAACTCCTCGGCATCGATCCCTCTGAAATCCTGAAGAACTCTTAAAAGACTGAATGAAATGAAAAAGATTATAATCATCGCCGCCTTGTCGGCACTTACGCTTGTATCGTTCAATTCCTGCACCTTCGTCAAGGTCAACCGCGGCGCGTTCGAAGGAGTATCCTCGGAAAGGGTCATCCCCAGCAAGGAAACCAAGACCGTGACGTACGACGTGGAGCAGTTCTCGGGCATCGAGTCCTCCGTCGCAGCCGACATCGTCTACAAGATGACTATGGGGGAGCCTTCCATCAAGATCGAAGGCCCTGAAAACTATATCGACAGGATCGGATACGAGGTCGAGGACGGTGTCCTGAAGCTCAGCTTCGACGGAAGGCAGACTGGCGGAAAGGTGGTTATCACCGCGCAGTCCGAGACGCTGAACATGCTCAGCATCCGCGGAGCGGGCGATTTCGACGCCCCTTACGGTATAGTCACTCCCGTCATGGACATCGATATCCAGGGGGCTGGTGACATCGACCTGAAAGGATTGGACTGCCTTGGAGACGTATCGATCGCTGTCCGCGGAGCGGGGGACATCGATATCAGCGAGCTGGCCTGCCAAAGCGTCAAAGTCGAAGTTATGGGCGCCGGTGACGTAGTGCTGAAGGGAGATGCGGCTTCAGCGGACCTTTCCATCAGGGGCGCCGGTGATATCGACATCAGCGGGCTCTATGTCGAAGACGTGAAGACATCGGTGCAGGGAGTCGGCTCAATTAAAAGAAAATAAAGCGTTTTTGTTTGTGTTTCCGTGAAAATGCGTATATTTGCCGTACGTGTCTGAAACCTTTGCCGGTTAATCAAACTCCGGATGTTTAGGTCATTAACTGCAAATATACGCATTCTCATTTTCGTGTCGCTGCTGGCTGTGTCGGCGGCTTTCACCGCTTGTGACCGTGACAATGCCGAAGATATCAATAACGTTGAGTTCAACGTCAAGTTCTTCTCCGTGTCCGGAACGGTATACGACTCTTCCGAGTCCATGCCCGGCGTTCCCCTTGAGGATGTAAAGATCACGATGACGGCATATTGGTACAACGACACCGCCCGCGAGGCGCCCATTTACTCTGAGACGATGTGGACCTCCTCCGACGGCAGGTATCTCTTCTCTAAGAAATGGAATATGACCATGCAGAACGTTTTCTTCGTCCTGAAGGTCAGCGATGACTCAAAGTCGAGGTCCGTGCGTTTCAAGCCGATCGAGCAGGAATTGTACCTGCGTCCGCACACCGATACCTATGACAGCGTCACGCACTCTTACGAAGTACGTGACAACGACTTCTACCTGCTTCCCGAACAGCCCTGATACGGCACTTCAACCGTCTGCCTCCGCTTTCCCGCCATATACGGGGAAGGAATCCCGTTTCCTCCCTGAAAGCCCTCCTGAAATCGCTCTTGTCCTGGAATCCCACGGCCCTGGCGATCTGTGACATGGTCATGTCCGGACGGGAGAGCAGGAGTTCTTTGGCGTCTCCTATGCGCAGGCGTTTGCGGATGGTGAGGAAACGTTCCCCGGTGCAGGTCCACAAAAGGTCGGAGACATCCTCCCGCGGCACTCCCAGCCTTCCGGCGATACTGTCCATGTCCGCAGCAGGGTCCAGATACTCCCGGAACAGTATCCACTCCATCAGTTCCTGCCCGATGATTTTCCGGGCGGGTGTGACTGACTGTTTTCTGGAGAAGGATGACTTGAGGGCGGAGAGGTATCGAAGTCGGATGTCCATAGTCTATGGTTAAGATTAGATGCTATAAATTTAGCAAAAATGTCTAAATTTGTAATCTTCGACATTCAATAAACATAAAACGATGCTTGACATTCACAATTTCGAAAGGTTCGCGGAGATGGAAACCCCATTCTATTTCTACGACATCGACCTTTTTGAGCGGACTGCGGATACCCTCGCCGCTTTGTCCGACTCCTACCGCATCAAGGTCCACTATGCGGTGAAGACCAATACGGAGGAGCGCCTGCTGCGCTCGCTGTCCGCCCGCGGTTTCGGTTCGGACTGCGTAAGCGCCAATGAAGTGGTCCTTTCCGCGAAATACGGTTTCGCTCCCGAGGACATCATGTTTGCCGGCGTCGGCAAGACCGACAAGGAGATCCGCACCTCCCTGGAGGTCGGGATCGGCTGCTTCAACGTCGAGTCCATCCCCGAGATGGACGCCATCGACGCCATTGCGGGAGCAATGGGAGTGAAGGCGCCCGTAGCGCTCCGCATCAACCCCAACATCGATCCCCATACCCACAAGTACATCACTACGGGCTTGGAGGAGAACAAGTTCGGCATCTCCCGCTTCGAGTTCGACGCCGCCCTGGACAAGCTCAATTCCTGCAGGAACCTCGAGTTCAAGGGACTCCTGTTCCATATCGGATCGCAGATCACGGATGTCGAGAACGTCTTCGGGCTCGAGTCTCGTTGCGGCCGCGAGCTCGTGAGCTGGTTCGAGGAGCACGGGCTCAAGGTGGAGAACGTCGACTTCGGAGGCGGACTCGGCGTCGACTACGAAGACCCTGACGGTGCTCCTGTTCCCGACTTCGAATCTTGGATGAAGGCCCTGCGCAGCTGTTTCCCCATCGGGGAAGGATACAAGCTGCATATCGAGCCCGGACGCGCCCTCGTGGCCCAGTGCGGTTCGTTGATCACGCGTGTGGTATATGTCAAGAAAGGACGCACCAAGAATTTCGTCATAGTGGATGCCGGTATGAACGACCTTATCAGACCCGCCCTCTACGGGGCGTACCACAAGGTTGAGAACCTCACCGCGTCCTACCTCCGAGGCGATGATACCAAGGACTGCGTCTATGATGTCGTCGGCCCCATCTGCGAGTCGAGCGACGTGTGGGGAGAGGGACGCATCCTCCGGCAGACCTGCCGCGGGGACATGATGGCCATACGCACCGCAGGCGCATATGGCCGAACCATGGCGAGCCGGTACAACATGAGGGACCTGGCTCCGGCCGTGTATTCGGATGAAATATAATTGTTTGGATAATATATGTTCGAGAATTTATCTGAGAGACTTGAGCGTTCCTTCAAGATACTGAAGGGCGAAGGGAAGATTACCGACATCAATGTCGCCGAGACCCTGAAGGACATCCGCAGGGCCCTGCTCGACGCCGATGTCAGTTACAAGGTTGCCAAGGATTTCTGCGACAGGGTCAAGGCCAAGGCGATGGGACAGAACGTCCTCACCGCGGTCAAGCCGCAGCAGATGATGGTCAAGATCGTCCACGACGAGCTGGCCGAGTTCATGGGCAGCGAGTATACCGACATCAACATCAAGGGCCAGCCCGGCATCGTGCTGGTGGCCGGTCTGAACGGTTCCGGTAAGACCACGTTCTCCGCCAAGCTCGCCAACCATATCAAGAGCAAGAGGGGAATGAAGGTCCTGCTCGTGGCGTGCGACACTTTCCGTCCCGCCGCCATCGACCAGTTGAAGACGCTCGGCTCGCAGGTAAATGTCCCCGTTTATTCCGAGGATGGTGTCAAGGATCCCATCGCCATAGCGCAGAACGCCATCCGTAGAGCAAAGAGTGAGGGATATAGCGTCGTCGTCATCGATACCGCCGGCCGTCTGGCCGTCGACCAGGAACTGATGGACGAGATCTCCGCCCTGCATCAGGCCGTACATCCGACCGAGACCCTGTTCGTCGTGGACGCCATGACCGGACAGGATGCCGTCGAGACCGCCAAGGCTTTCAACGACAGGCTGGATTTCGACGGAGTAGTACTGACCAAGATGGACGGCGACACCCGCGGCGGTGCCGCGCTCTCCATCAAGGCCGTCGTTGGCAAGCCTATCAAGTTCGTTTCGACGGGCGAGAAGATGGAGGCCCTGGACGTGTTCCACCCGGCGCGCGTCGCGGACCGCATCCTCGGTATGGGAGACGTCGTCTCCCTCGTCGAGAAGGCCCAGGAGCAGTATGACGAGAAGCAGGCCCGCGAGCTCAAGAAGAAACTCGCCAGGGACCAATTCACATTAGAGGATTTCTACGACCAGATACAGCAGGTCAAGAAGATGGGCAACATCAAGGACCTCGCAGGCATGCTTCCGGGCATGGACAAGGCCCTCAAGGATGTCGATATCGACAACCGTACGGCCTACAAGGCCACGGAGGCCATCATCCAGTCCATGACCGTCGAGGAACGCCGTCATCCCGAGATCATCAACGGCTCACGCCGCAAGAGGATCGCGGACGGTTCCGGAACCTCACTTCCAGAGGTTAACCGTCTGCTCAAGCAGTTCGAGGGGACCAGGAAGATGATGAAATCCGCCGTTAACGGCTCCCTGATGCAGCAGATGCGTAATATGAAGGGCATGCGCCACCGCTAGCGAAGCACGGAGGCAGATTGCCTCACAAACCTTTCGCTTCGCTTCATCCCACCGCTGCGCTTTGCTTGCGGTCCCCCCGTTCACGAGGCCACGGGCGGCCACGGGTTTGTCGAGTCAATCTGCCTCCGTGTCAGTTCCCGAAGACCAGTCTCATGTCGCGGGCGATGCCCGGGCCGGCGATGGATTCGGGGATGAACTCCCAGTGGCCGATGACTGCAGGGTCACCGATGACCGCAGGGTCGATCGACCCGTGCTCCTTCAGATACTCGTAGATCATGTCGCGGATCTCGGGATATTTCCTCACGACTCGCTCGTCGATGCGGTCGGTGTCGATGCCGGCCTTGGCCATGGTACCGCCACCGCCGGATGCGCGGTAGGAGGTCATTGCTACGTTGTATGTGGCTGCAAGGTCGAAAGGTGTGCCGTCGGCCATCGAACTGATGTTGATACGCTCTCCGGCCGGCTTGGTGACATCCACGGTGTAGTTCAGTCCTGCCATCGAGTCGAAGTTGTAGCTGGCGCCTACGAACGACCAGCGCTCCAGGCCGGTGCGTGAGTCGGGCTGGTTACGGATGTTCAAGACGCGGTCTCCGGGCTTCGGCGCAGTGCGGATCCAAAGGTCATAAGAGGCCTCGAGGTAGTCCTTGACTTCCTGGCCACTCATCTTGATGACGAACAGCTGGTTCTCATACTGGTACAGCGTGAAAAGGTCGTTGTAGACGAGCTTGCCAGCCTTGATGATGCCGCGCTGGTTGAGGGGGGCTGCAACGGATATTTGGGCTGGCTCGCAGCCGAGGCTGACAGTATGTATGAGGTTGAGGTAGTCGCTCATCCCGGCGAAGGCGTCGCTGAGGTTGAGGTCTGTCTTGAGCTCTCCCACTTCCCTGAGTGTGAATGCCTTGACAGCCTCGTAATCCTTTTGGAAAGCCTTGCGCATCTCTGGATCCGCCTTTTCCTTGCGGATGGGGATCAGGCCGGATTCGACGGACTTGGAGACGACCTTGTGCTTCCTGACCGTCAGGTTCACGACGCCGTGTCCGAGGTTGCGCGAGTGGCTGCCGGAATTGAGCAGGGCGATGGTGCCGTTGTCGGTCACGAACGGCCTGTGGTCATGGGCACAGACGAGTATATCAACGCCTTTCAGGCTCTTGTAGAGGTCAAGCCCCTGGCTCTCAAGGACCGATCCGTCACCGTCTCCGGTGCCGGAGTGTACGGCGACTATGACTATCTGCGGCTTTTCCTTGGCGACAACCCTGTCGACATTCTCCTGAACGAAGGGCAGGAGGGACTCGAAATGCATACCATTCCAGATGCTCTCGTCCAGCCACGCCTTGATGTTGGCGTTGTTGAATCCGAGGACGGCGACCTTGACCTTGTTTTTCTTCAGGATGGTATAAACCGGGAAATACGGCTTGCCGTCGTCGTTGCGGATGGCGTTGCCTCCGAGAAAAGGTATGCCGTAGCCTTCGATTTCCTTCGCGATGCGGTCATAGACCGGATGTCCCGTCTCTACATCATGGTTGCCCCAGATGACGGCGTCGTAATCCATGTAGTCGACCATGCGCGAAAAAACGTGCGGAACACCTGTCTCCACGTAGTTGAAGTAATACGCTGCGTTGTTGCCCTGGAGGAAATCGCCTGCATCAAGCAGGAT
>JAFYZE010000091.1 GCA_017548805.1 Bacteroidales bacterium | reverse complement strand
TTTAGGGCACATTTATTAGTTAATTGGTTTGTGTTAAGGAAAGAGGGCTGCCGGGAGGTATCCCTCTTTTTATTTCTGAATTGGGAGGAAAAACGCTATCTTTGTGTCAACCTGAATGTTTCAATCCACTATCATACCATGAAAAGAACAATGCTCATCCTGGCAGCATGCGCAGTGGCGATGCTCCAGTCCTGCGGCGGTACTCCCGCGGAGACCTATTCTGAGAAAAAGGTAGTCGAAGACGGCGGCAGCGGCCCCTACAAGGCCATCATGGTCACCGAGCCCAGCCTCGACGCCCACACCATCTTCCGTCCGGAAGATCTCAGCCCCTTCGGCAAGAAGAATCCCCTCCCCATCCTCGTCTGGGGCAACGGAGCCTGCACCAACTCCCCCTGGGAGCACCAGAACTTCCTGAGCGAGATCGCTTCGCACGGTTTCTTCGTCGTGGCGACCGGCTATATGCCCGAGGAAGGCAAGCGCAACTACGGTCCGCAGTCTACCTCCGCCCAGCAGATTGAGAGCGTAGACTGGGCCATCGCCGTCAATGCAGACAAGGAAAGCCCTTATTACAACAAACTTGACATCAATGCCATCGCAGCAGCCGGTATGTCCTGCGGCGGCCTCCAGACCCTCGACAATTCCGCAGAGCCGCGTTTCAAGACCCTCATGATATGCAACAGCGGCCTGTTCTCCAATCCGGCCGGTGCCGTCCCCGGCATGCCGATGCCCGACAAGGAGAAGCTCCAGGACATCAAGGTCCCTATCATGTACCTGCTCGGCGGCGAGACTGACATCGCATACGCCAACGGCATGGACGACTTCTCACGCATCAACCACGTGCCCGCCTTTGCTGCCAACTATCCTGTCGGCCACGGCGGCACCTACAGCCAGCTGCACGGCGGAGAGTTCTCCGTCGTGGCGCTCGCATGGCTGCAGTGGCAGCTCCAGGGCGACAAGGAAGCCGCCAAGATGTTCGAGGGCAACCCCTGCGGCGTAGCCCAGCGCGAAGGCTGGACCGCCGAGAAGAAGAATATCGACTGAGAATTTATTCAAAAATTCAAGATAAAACGGAGCTATCGCCCCGTTTTATTTGTTTATTTGCCCGAAACACTGTCATTGACTCATTTTTAAAGCATATTTATAAAAAAGAGAAACATTATTGAGGCCATATTATATATTTTTGATTCAGTCATTTTGAACCACTATTAAAAATAACCAAATGAAAAGAACAATCTTAAAGAGAGTAACCTTTTTCCTGGTTCTCCTGTTTATGGATAGCGTATGTTTCGCCCAGAACAGGCAACTCAACGGAAAAGTGGTTGACCAGAATGGAGAACCCATCGTGGGCGCTTCCGTAATGGTGGTCGGCCAAAATGCCACCGGCACCGTCACAGACCTGGACGGAAATTTCGAGCTTGTGGCCCCTGCACAGGCCAGCATCACTGTTTCCTGCATCGGATACGCGTCCCAGACCGTCGCCGTGAATGGAAGATCCACCATCAATTTCACCCTCGAAGAGGACAGTGAATTCCTCGAAGAGACCGTCGTGGTCGGTTACGGTGTCCAGCGCAAGAAACTCGTTACCGGATCGACGGTAAGCGTATCTGGAGACAAACTTGCCATGACGCATGCCGTTGACGCCTTCGGCGCCCTGCAGAGCCAGGCCGCAGGCGTGAACATCGTCCAGAACTCCGGCCAGCCGGGCGAGAGCTACAAGGTGACCATACGCGGTATGGGTACCGCAGGTTCCAACACTCCGCTCTATGTCATCGACGGAGTTCCGAACGGCTCGATCACCGCGCTCTCCCCTGATGACATCGAATCCATTGATGTCCTCAAGGACGCCGCCTCCAGTGCCATCTACGGTGCACGTGCTTCCAACGGCGTCATCCTCGTGACCACCAAGAAAGGCAAGGCCGGCAAGGTTCAGGTGACCTTCGACGGCTACTATGGCTGGCAGAATCCGAACACCAACGGAGTCACCCCGCTGAACGCCAAGCAGTATATGGAGATCAATGATCTCGCCTATACGACAGCCAACCAGGCCACATACGACTGGGCTTCCCTTATCCCCAAGCAGTACGCAAGGATCCAGAACGGATCATGGAACGGTACCAACTGGCTGGAGGAAACTACGGTCCACAACGCCCCTATCAGCAACGCATCCATCAACATCCTGGGAGGAAGCGATGTGTCCCGTTTCGCCATAGGTTTCAGTAAGTTCAACCAGACCGGTACGCTCGGTTACCCTGCCACCCCGCAGTATGACCGCACCACCTTCCGTATGAACTCGGATTACTCCCTCATCCGTAAGAACAACCGCGACATCCTGAGACTCGGCGAAAATATCACCTTCACTTATACCAACAAGAAAGGTGTCCAGATCGGCGGCATCTACAGCAACAATATCCGTACGCTCCTCACGATGTCCCCGCTCCTTCCCGCATACGATGATGAGGGTGGCTGGTACGAGTATGACGACATCGTTGCCGACAATTGGGACTTCAGCGCCGAAATGGCCAACCCGCTCGCCCAGCTTGACTATACCCGCAACAATCGCTACAACAAGGGTTACAACCTTCAGAGCAACTTCTACCTCGAGTTCATGCCCGTCCGCGGCCTGACCTTCCGCTCCAGTGCCGGCTGGCGCTACAACCACAGCGAAAGCCGCAGCTACGTGCCCGTCTATGAGCTGAGCACCAAGACCTCCAACCCTGCCGACGACGTAAGCCAAAGTCAGGATTACAGCATGCGCTGGTCCTGGGAGAATACCGCGAACTGGGTTAAATCCTTCGGCAACCACAACTTCGACGTCCTCGCCGGACAGTCCCTCGAGAAATGGGGATATGGCGCCAGCGTTGGCGTGACCAACTCCAACTCGCTATTCCCGGGTTCTTTCGAGCATGCCTACATCGCCAACGCCAATGTCGTTGATCCTGCCTACACCAGCATCAGCGGCAGCCCTAAAGGCCAGGGCGCACTGTCCTCCTTCTTCGGACGAATCAACTACAACTACGATGAGACTTACCTGCTCTCCCTGGTTCTCCGCGCCGATGGCTCCTCCAACTTCGCCCGTGGCAACCGCTGGGGTATATTCCCCTCCGTGTCCGCCGGCTGGGTGCTGACGAACGAGCCGTTCCTCGCCTCCACAAGGGACTGGTTGAGCTTCCTTAAACTGCGCGGCAGCTGGGGCCAGAACGGTAACTGCAACATTTCCAGTTTCCAGTATCTCGCCACCATCTCCTTCAGCGCACCTTACTACTTCGATGACAAGAACAACCCGGGCATCGGAGCTTACCCCGACATCCTCCCCAACAAGGACGTGAAGTGGGAGACCTCCGAGCAGCTGGATTTCGGCTTTGACGCCCGATTCCTGAACAGCCG
>JAFYZE010000090.1 GCA_017548805.1 Bacteroidales bacterium | reverse complement strand
GCGATGAGCTTGATGCTCGGGTCCTTCTTGAGCATCTCCTCGCCGAAGTAGTTGTGCTTCAGGACATAGTGAGCAGGGGGCATGTGGCCGAGCTGCCACTCGCCGTAGCCTTCATTGCCGACGCCCCAGTAGATCACTCCGTAGGGAGCCGGGTGTCCGTTCTTCGCGCGCTCGCGGCCCATGGGGGTGCTCTCGGCGCCGTTCACATACTCCACCCACTGTCCGGCGGAATATGCATCGCCGAAACCGGTGTTGACGACCAGATACGGCTCACTGCCCAGCAGCCTGCACCAGGTCAGGTACTCGTCGGTGCCCATGTCGTTGGACTCGACGGTATTCCAGGCGTAGTCGTAGCGGGGAGGACGCTGGTCAGGGTCGCCGATACCGTCGCGCCACTCGTAACCGGAGAGGAAGTTGCCTCCCGGCCAGCGGTAGATAGGCGATCCGACATCCTTCAAGATGGCGAGAATGTCGGCGCGATAGCCTTCGACATTGTCCGCGGGCATGAGCGAGACGGCTCCTATCGAGAAGCTGCCGCTGCCTTCGCCCACAATCTCAAGGGCGGCGTCCTTTACGTCTGCACCTGCCGTGAAGTTGAAGTGATACTTCTTGTAATCCTTCGTCAAGCCGTCGAAGACCACCGTCTGACGGTCGGCGGGACCGCTGCCCCAGACGAGGCTGACGGAGACTTTCGCGGAGCCGTCGGCCTTGAGGACGACGCGGCCCACATAGCCGCGGCCGTTCTCAAGCCACAGGCCTCCCTGGCGGATGCCGTTCCTGCCAGAGGCTAGGCTGACGACGGGCGACTGCTTGCCCACGTAGGGATTGGCCTTGTCCATGGTGACCGAGGACTCCGGCCCTATCGGACGCCAGCGGAGCTGGTGCCGTCTGGAATTGCGGGGAGTCAGCGTCTCGGAATTGTCTACAGGATAGAAGAATTTGCGGTCGGAGAGCATCTCCGCCCAGATACCGTTCTCGAACATGTTGCCCAGGAGCTCCGTGAACATGCCGTGAACGAAGGGATGGATGGGCGCACCTTCCTGGTCGAGAAGGACTGTGGCCTGGATCTGGGGTTCAGGCTCCTTTGCGCCATAGGCAAAGGAAAAACATGCCTGCAGCGCCAAGGCGAAGAGGCAGCAAATCAGAAATTTCTGTTTCATCTTAATGCCTACTTGATAAGCTTCTTGATGAGGTTCCAGACAAACAGAAGGACCACGGCGCCGATAACGGCACTGCAGATCTGGCCATACCACTCTGACCAGAAGGATCCTCCCGCGCCGATGAGACCAAGCAGCCAGCCGCCGACAACGCCGCCGAGGAGACCGATGATGATGTTCCAGATGAGACCACCTTTGTCTTTGATCACAAAGAAGCCGGCCAGCCAGCCAGCGATGGCTCCGAAGAGCAGAGTTAGAAGGATGTTCATGATGTTAAATGATTATTAGTTAGGTTAGTTATAGCAAATATAGCAAACATTTCCCAAGAAACAAAGCCCGGCGCATTACAATAAAACACGCAATTTGTTTAAATATCGCTTGCGATATAAAATAATTGTCGTATATTTGTATCGTGAACGATATAAAATAAACAAGATATGGCAAAGATTTACGATTTCAAGGCCCAGAGCAACAAGGGCAGGGAAGTGGACTTCGCTCAGTTCGAAGGCAAGGTCCTGATGATAGTCAACACCGCGTCGAAGTGCGGTTTCACCCCTCAGTACGACGGTCTGGAGGCCCTTTATCAGAAATACATGGACCAGGGACTGGTCATCGTCGGCTTCCCCTGCGACCAGTTCGCCGGTCAGGAGCCCGGCTCCAACGATGAGATTGCGGAGTTCTGCCGCATCAACCACGGCGTCACCTTCCAGCTGATGGCCAAGACCGAGGTCAACGGCGCCAACGCCGAGCCCATCTTCGAGTACCTGAAGACCCAGGCTCCCACCGAGGAGTACAATGGCCTGAAGGCCAAGGCGGCCCAGAAGCTCTTCAAGTCCATCAGCAAGAGCGTTGAGAAGGACAGCGACATCAAGTGGAATTTCACCAAGTTCCTCATCAACCGCGACGGCACCGTCATCAAGCGCTACGCGCCTACCACTACCCCCGAGGATATCGAGAAGGACATTCAGGGAATGCTATGATCAAGGAAGAATTCCTCCTGGACAACCAGCTTTGTTTCAGGCTCTACACCGCTTCGCGCCTCATCTCCCAGGCCTATCATCCGCTACTCTCCGAGCATGGATTGACCTATCCGCAGTACCTGGTGCTGCTGGTCCTCTGGGAGAAGGACGCGCAGCCGGTGAACGACATCGCCAAGCGCCTGTTCCTTGAGACCAACACGGTGACGCCCCTGCTCCAGCGCATGGAGAAAGAGGGCATCCTGACCAGGAAAAAAGGAGAGAAAGACGCCCGCCAGATGATCGTTTCCCTGACGGCGAAGGGCAAGGAACTCCAGAAAAAACTTGCCGGTGTGCCTTTCACCGTCGGCAAGGCCGTCGCCTGCGACAGCGTCAATCCCGAGACAGCTCCGGACCTTTTCCGCATGCTCGACGGCATAATCGAGAAACTCAGTAATCCCCAATAAAGATGAAAACCAGACTTATTCTTTTCTTCGCGGCGATGGCTGCCGCTCTCTTCTTCACCGCATGTCAGTCTGAGAAAGAGACGAAAGTGTATGACTTCACCGCAGTCGCCAACGATGGCTCGGAAGTGAACTTCGCCGACTACAAGGGCAAGGTCCTCCTTCTCGTCAACACCGCTTCAAAATGCGGCTTCACTCCCCAGTACGACGGCCTGGAGTCCCTGTACGAGCAGTACAAGGACAAGGGCCTCGTGATTGTCGGCTTCCCCTGCGACCAGTTCGGCCACCAGGAGCCCGGCACCAACGAGGAGATCGAGGAGTTCTGCCGCCTGAACTACGGCGTCACCTTCCCCCTGATGGAAAAGATCGAGGTCAACGGCGACAACGCGCACCCCATCTACAAATGGCTCTATTCGGAAAAGCCTTTTGCTGGCTTCGGCGAGAGCGAGACCGCACAGCGGATGGGTCAGATGCTCTCCCGCATGGATCCCGACTACGAGTCCAACCCGGACATCAAGTGGAATTTCACCAAGTTCCTCGTCGACCGCAAGGGCCGCGTCGTGGCCCGTTACGAGCCGATGGTCACACCGGAAGAGCTGGC
>JAFYZE010000089.1 GCA_017548805.1 Bacteroidales bacterium | reverse complement strand
AACTTGAAGACCTTGTTTATTCCTGACATATCGGAGCTTTCAATTCTGCTATGCAAAAATAACGAATTTTACTTATCTTTGTAAGACATGGAAAGGAAACAAGCGACCCGCATACAGGAGTCCGTACTGAACTCTTTGGAACACAAAGCCCTGATATGGCTGGCAGCCCGCCAGCCAAAGTGGGTGACTTCGGACATGCTCACCGCCATCGGTACCTTCGGAGCGTTCATCATCGGACTTGGTTATGCCCTTACTTCGGTGAATATCAACTTCCTGTGGCTCTCCACCTTCGGACTCCTCGTCAACTGGTACGGAGACTCCCTGGACGGCAACCTCGCCCGCTACCGCAACAAGCAGCGTCCGATCTATGGCTACTACCTTGACCATACCATGGACGTCATCAACGAGTCGATGATGTTCTTCGGCGCGGGCATGGCCCCTTTCTTCGACATGCGGCTGACCCTGTCGGCTTTCATCCTCTACCTCCTTATGACGCTCAACGTCAGCATGAACGCCCATCTCAAGAGCGAGTTCAAGCTGACCTACCTCAAGCTCGGCCCTACCGAGTTCCGCATCATCATCGCGATTGCCAACACAGTGATGCTCTGCTTCGGGGAGCGGATCCTCGATTCGGTCATCCCCAACTGTTTCATCGGTCTGGTCGTCCTGATGCTGGGCATCATCTATGTCATCACTGTCATTTCCGACCTCAAGCATTATGCGGCAATAGATCCGATGCCGAAGGATGAAAATGAAGAATGACAGTCCAGACGCCCCCCACCGACTGCCCAACAGCCGGTTCACCCGCATCATGGTCCGTATTTGCAGGCTGTTCTGGCGGAGGAAAGTGGTGGGCCTGGACAATATCGACTGTTCCAAAGCTTCAGTATTCACCTGCAACCACGGAAAGACCTCCGGTCCAGTCACCGCTGTCATCTATCTCCCCGTACGGTTCCGTCCGTGGATAAACGGCTGCATGCTGGACAGGGAAGAAGCCACGGAGACGATGCTGCGGACCTTCAAGGACAAATTCAATTTCCTCGGGCAAAAGGTCAAACGCGGCATCATCCATTGGGCGGCAGGGGCGATATGCCATTTCCTGAACTCCTTTGAGCCCATCCCCGTATACAAAGGGATGCCAAAGGCATCGGCAGCAATGATCGACCAGAGCGTCGACGCCCTCATGCATGGAGACAGCCTCCTTATCTTCCCCGAAAAGCCCGGCGACAAATACGACAGGCAATCCTACAAAGAGTTCAACACAGGTTTCGCGGCGTTGGGAAAAGCATTCCATGACCGTACGGGACAATGCCTGGACTTCTATCCGATATGGTCTGACGTCAAGACCCGCACCTTCAGCATCGGCAAGCCCGTGGCCTTCGATCCATCCAACGATGTCCGGGAGGAGAAGATCCGCATCTCTTCCGAGCTCAAGGAGCGCATGATCTCAATCAAGAACGATTTGAACACAAAACGATAGCATTATGATCAAACGACTGTCTTTCATCCTTGTACTGGCTGCGGCCATGCTTCTCGCCGCCTGCCAGCGCTATGAGTATCCTTTCCAGAACCCGAACCTCAAGATTGACAAGAGGGTCGAGAACCTCCTTTCCCTTCTCACTCCTGAGGAGAAGATCGGTCTCATGATGAACGGATCGGTATCCGTCGACCGTCTCGACATCCCGGCGTACAACTGGTGGAACGAGGCCTGCCACGGCATCTGCTACGATGACGTTACAGTATTCCCCCAGGTGATCGCACTGGGCGCGACCTTCGACGCTGACCAGCAGTATGAAATCTACACCGCCGTGTCCGACGAGGCCCGTGCAGTGTGGAACACGACCGACCACCACGTCCTCGGTGTCACCGAGCCCAACGGCAACATCTGGCACCAGGGCCTTTCCTTCTGGTGCCCGAATGTCAACATCTTCCGCGACCCCAGATGGGGACGCGGCCAGGAGACCCCCGGAGAGGATCCCTACCTCAGCGCCGTGATGGGCACACAGACCGTCAAGGCCATGCAGGGCAATGACAAGAAGTATTACAAGCTGCATTCCTGCGCCAAGCACTATGCAGTCCACAGCGGTCCGGAGCCGCTCCGTCACAGGTTCGACGTATCCGTCTCGATGCGCGACCTCTGGGAGACCTACCTCCCCGCTTTCAAGTCCATCGTCGAGGACGGAAACGTTCAGGAAGTGATGTGCGCCTACCACCGCTATGAGGGAGAGCCCTGCTGCGCCAGCGACAGGCTGCTCCAGGACATCCTCCGCGACAAGTGGGGCTTCAGCGGCATAGTTGTATCCGACTGCGGCGCCATCAACGACTTCTACCGCGCAAGCAACCACGGCACCCATCCTGACGCCGCCACCGCCTCCGCCGATGCAGTCCTCTCAGGGACGGATGTCGAGTGCGGTACTGCCTACAAATCCCTGACCGAAGCCATCGAGAGGGGTCTCATCTCCGAGGCCGACATCGACGTCAATGTCCGCCGCATCCTCCGCTCCCGTTTCGAGCTCGGCATGTTCGACCCTGCCGAGAAGCTGCCCTGGGCCAACCTCGGACTTGACGACCTCAGCAGCCCCGCCCACACCGAGCTTGCCAAGAAAGCCGCACGCGAGGCCATCGTCCTCCTCAAGAACGACAATGATGTACTCCCTCTCCCCAAGGATAACATCACCATTGCAGTCGTCGGCCCCAACGCCGACAACGCCCGTGTAATCCTCGGTAACTACAATGGCTATCCCACCGCAGCCAACACCAAGACCATCCTCGGAGCCATCCGTGACGCCGCCCCCGGCGCCAATATCATCTTCGAGCAGGCCTGCGACCTGGCCGATGCCTCCATCACAACACACTACATCTCCCGCATCAACGGCGGTGCCGGCCTCAAAGCCGAGTATTTCAACGGCACTGAGTTCGGCGGAGCCACCGTGGCCACGGTCAACTACGACCAGCCGCTTTCGCTCAACACCACCTCCCCCGCCCTCGCCCACGAGGACTGCGCATGGGTCGAAGGACTCAACCTGACCGACTTCTCCGCCCGCTACACCGGAAGCTTCACCTCAGACTTCACCGGTGACATGGTCTATGCCGTGCGCGGCAGCGGCAAGTATACCTTCAAGGTCAACGGTGAGACCGTTGCCGAGCAGGCCGGCGCTCCCGCAGGTCGCGGTTTCGGCGGTTTCCCCGGCTTCGGCAGGGGCTTCGCTCCCACCACTTTCCCCGTTGTCGCCGGCAAGACCTATGACATCTCCATCGAGCTTTCCCAGCCCGAGGCACGCTCCGCTTCTTTCTCCTTCGACTTGTACAACCGCAAGCCCGCGGACTTCGGACCTGTCATTGAGAATATAAGCAAAGCAGACGTTATCGTGATGGTCAGCGGCATCTCCTCCGACATCGAGGGTGAGGGCCACGACCGCTCCTACATCGAGCTCCCCGAGATCCAGCAGCAGCTCCTGGCAGCGCTTGACGCCACCGGCAAGCCCGTCGTCGTCGTCAACGTATCCGGCAGCGCCATAGGCTTCGGTCCTGTCGAGAAAATGTACGACGCCCTCGTACAGGCATGGTACGGCGGCCAGGCCTGCGGTATTGCAGTGGCCGACGTACTCTTCGGCGACTACAATCCCGCAGGACGCCTCCCCGTCACATTCTACGCTTCGACCGACCAGCTCCCCGACTTTGAGGACTACTCCATGGACAACAGGACCTACCGTTACTTCAAGGGCGAGCCCCTCTACGCATTCGGTTACGGCCTGAGCTACACCAGCTTCAGCTACGGCGAAGGCAAGGTCAGCGGTAGCGCCTCGAAGATGACCCTCACCGTCCCTGTCACCAATACCGGCGCCCGTGACGGCGAGGAGGTCGTCCAGGTCTATGTCAAGGCCCTCGACAATCCCGACGCTCCCATCAAGTCCCTCAAGGGCTTCAAGCGCGTGAAGATCGCCGCCGGCAGTACCGAGAGCGTCACCGTCCAGCTCAGCGACGAGGCATTCAACTTCTACGACGAGTCCGTGGACGGCCTGTCCCTCAAGCACGGCCGCTACCAGATCCTCTACGGCGGCTCTTCCCGCGACAACGACCTCAAGGCCATCGAGGTAACAATTTAGGCCGTTATGAAAAGATTGATGACAATACTGCTCCTGGCCGCGATTGCGGCCGGAGCGGTTTCCTGCACGGTTCCGCGCTATATATCAGCGGAACAGGTATACAACGACGAATGGGTGGGCCAGGAATATGCCAATATCGTCCAGACCTTCGGCGCTCCTGACCGTGAAGTCTCGGACGGCCGCGACGGCTCCATAGTCGTCTACCAGGACGCCATTACCGAATTTATCGAAGATCCATATTATCTGGGTCCCACCATCATTAGGCAAGGAAAAGACTATACACAGTTTTTCATTGACGAGAACGACGTCTGTTACAAGGTAATGACCGATCGCGTGATACAGGACGGCAGGAGGATCAGTATCATCGGGACACTCTCCGTCGCCACCCTCGTCACCACCCTCCTCGTCGGCTTTTTAGCTGCCCAGTAGGGTTCCACAGCAAAACATGCAAAGAAAAACGCTCCGTGCTTCACAGCAAGGAGCGTTTGCAATTCTAACCAAAATTTAACCTATGAAAAAACTATTCGATTAGAGATAAAGCAATGTCTGTGCCAAAGTCGAAAAAAGTTTTAACATAAATCAAATTTATTCGTCAATGGTGATTATTCCTTTACGAGGTTGACCGCTATGATCTTGACATCGTTCAAGGGACGGTCCTTCGGATCGGTCTGGACGCCCGCGATCTTGTCCACGACATCAAGGCCGGAAATGGTTTCGCCGAACACGGTGTAGTCGCCGTCAAGCGCCGAGCATGCGGCTTCGTTCTGGACGATGTAGAACTGCGAGCCGGAAGACTCCTTCATGGGGTTGGCGGCGTCGCCGCGGCGTGCCGCGGCCAGGGCACCTTTCTTGTGCCTGTATTCGGGGACGAACTCGGCAGGAACGGTATAGCCCGGACCTCCGGTGCCGAACTTGTCGGCATTGGCGGGATTCTTGGTCAGCGGGTCTCCTCCCTGGATCATGAACCCGTTGATCACGCGGTGGAAGAGCAGTCCGTTGTAATAGCCCGAAAGGGCGAGTTTGGCGAAGTTCTCGCGATGCTTGGGAGTGCCCGAGTAGAGCTTGATCCTCATCGTGCCCATGTTGGTGACGATGTCGAATACCGGTTCATCCGGCAGTGTGGCGATAGTGGCCATGGCTTCTTTCTGTTTCTGTTGCATTTCTGCCTGCTCGAGGGAGTCGAGGCGGGCCTGCTCGGCCGCGGCCTCGGCGGCCTTGCGTTCGGCTTTCTTGGTGGAATTGCCGCAGCTTGCGGCGAGGAGGACGGCGCCTGCGATGCAGAGCGCAGCTAAAAGGATTCTTTTCATATCATTAAACTTTAATCAAGTCTCCGGTAATTGTATCCCATGGCTTCGAGTATCTTCAGCTCGTGCTCCGCGAGCCTGGACTTGAATCCCTCGAAGTCCTTGTTCGCGGGCTCGCACCACTGGACCTCGCTGAGGGCCATGAGGCGCGGCAGGAGCATGTACTGGAGATGCTCCTCCGTGGCGATGTACTCCGTCCAGAGGTTGGCCTGTACGCCGAGGATATGCTTCTCCGCCCCTGCGGGCAGGCCCTCAAGAGGATCGAAGCCATATACTTTCTCGAGTGGAAGATAGCCGCCGATGCCGACAGGCTCCCTGTCGGTGTCCTTGCTCTGAATGTAGTCGAAGTAGCAGTATGAGGTGGGGGTCATGATGGCGTCGAAGCCGTTGGAGGCGGCTTCCCTGCCGCCGTCAACACCGCGCCATGACATTACGGTCGCACCCTCGGCGAGTTCACCCTCGAGGATCTCATCCCATCCGATGATTTTCTTGCCCTTGGTGGCAAGGAAATCCTGCATGCGCGAGGTCACATAGCACTGCAGGTACTGCTCGGCGCTGAAACGGTCGTCATCCTTTAGGCCGAGCTCGGCAATCTTTGCCTGGCAGTGCGGGCAATTCTCCCATTCGGTCTTGGGACACTCGTCGCCGCCGATATGGATGTACTCGGAAAGGAAAAGCTCCGCGATCTCCGAGAGGACGTTCTCCAGGAACTCGTAGGTCGTCTCCTTGCCGGCGCAGAGCACCTCGTCGGCGACACCCCACTTGTGCCAGGCCTCGTACGGACCGCCGCTGCAGCCGAGCCAGGGATAGGCCGACAAGGCCGCGAGCATATGCCCGGGCAAGTCGATCTCAGGGATGACGGTGATGCCCAGCTTCGAAGCGTATTCGACTATCTCGCGTATCTGGTCCTGGGTATAATAACCTCCGTAACGGATACCGTCGTCGGAGTTGAAATCCCGACCTATCATGGTACCGCTGCGGTAACCTCCGACAAGTGTGAGTTCGGGATAACGCTTAATCTCGACGCGCCAGCCCTGGTCATCGGACAGATGCCAGTGGAAACGGTTGAGTTTGTAGACGGCCATGATGCCAAGATAGCGCTTGACTGCATCCACGCTGAAGAAATGCCTTGCGCAGTCGAGATGCATGCCGCGGTAGGAGAACCGCGGCCTGTCGGAGATCACTGCGCACGGCAGGCGCCAGTCGGCACTGACGCCGACGGACTTGCCGTATATGGCCTCCGGCAGCATCTGCTTGATAGTCTCGACGGCGTACAGGACCCCATGGAATCCTGATGCGCGGACGATCGTAGATTTCTTGCCTATCTCTATGCGGTACTCTTCATCCGCGAAACGCGTGTCGCGAATGAACACGAATCCCTTGATCTTGCCTGCCTCGGCGGAAGCGGAGATGCCGAACGGCACCGCGAACGAACTTACCTTGCCTGTCGCCAGGGACATCCTTGCGGCAAAGTCCTGTGCAACCGTCCGTGAAGCCTCATCGAAGGCTGCGTCACAGTTGACGCTGGCTCCGATGGCCTTGAAGGTCCCGCCCTGCAGCTCGATGCTCGCGGGCTGCGGGACGATGCGGATGACCGGCTCCTTGGCGTAAACCGCCAGTGGCAGCAAAAACAGAAGTATTGCAAGAGTTGTCCGTATCCTGTCCATGATAGAGTATTATAACGGATGCTAAGATAGTCAAAAAAATCAATACAGCAGCAGGCCCATGACTCCCGCAAGGACGATCAGCAGGATGGGATTGACCTTGAACTTGAACGACGCCAGGAAAGCGGCCGCGAACAGGCACCAGCTCTTCCAGTCGGGGAAATTCTCCTCCACAACATGCAGGGACGGCGCGAAACCGTTCCAGTGCACCTTGAACATCAGGATGATGGCGGCAGCGCCTATCAAGCCCACCACGGCAGGGCGGATGACGCTCATGACCCCTTCGAACATGGGACTGCCCTTGACCTTGTTGTAGAACCTGACCAGCAGCAGTACGATGATGAAGGACGGCAGTGTGATCGCCAGCGTAGCGGTGAGCGATCCGATTATGCCCATCAGATGCCCGGCTCCGGTGGCGGTCACGACATCATAGCCCACGTACGTGGCGCAGTTGATGCCTATTGGACCGGGGGTCATCTGCGAAATGGCCACGATGTCGGTGAAAGTGCTCTCGGTCAGCCAGGCATGCTCGACCACGACTTCAGCCTGGATGAGCGAGAGCATGGCATATCCTCCTCCGAAAGTGAACATCCCTATCAGGAAGAAAGACCAGAACAGTTGTGCGAGCAATGCTATCATCCCCTTCCCTCCTTTGCTTTATGCTCGCGGTACATCGTGACGGCAAGGGCCAGCACGATGAGTACGAGCAAGATGTAGATAGGTGAGAATTTCAGGACCGCCACGGCGACTAGGGCCGCGGCGGAAATGACCCAGGCCCACCAGGTATGGTTGTTCTTGAGTGCCATGTTGATCATCGGTACGGCGATGAGTGAGGCCACCACAGGACGTATGCCCTTGAAGATGCGTATCACCACGGGAGAATCCTTGAACGAGGCGAAAAGCATCGCGATGACAAGGATGGCGATAAAGGATGGCAGGATTGAACCGAGCGTCGCGACAATGCTACCCTTTACTCCCCGGAGCTTGTAGCCGGCGAAGATGGACATGTTCACGGCAAGCACTCCGGGAGCGCTCTGAGCCAGTGCAATGATGTCCGGCAGTTCGTCGTCCCCTATCCATCCGCGCGAGTTCATCTCGCGCTGGATGATGGGGATCATGGCGTAACCCCCGCCTATGGTGAAGGCCCCGATCTTGGCGAAAACGCCGAATATTTCCAACAGTGAAACCTGCTCTTTCATCCTCGTATCTCCTTTGGGGAAACAAAGATAAGGAATTGCTTCCTAATGATTCAGGGAAAGGGAGTTTTTTTGCCTTTTT
>JAFYZE010000088.1 GCA_017548805.1 Bacteroidales bacterium | reverse complement strand
GATGAGGATGACGCCGTTACCTGCCTGGGCACCGTAGATGGCGGCCGAGGCGGCGTCCTTCAGGACTTCGATGGACTCGATGACGTTAGGGTCGAGGTAGTTGATGCTGGTAACCTGGAGACCGTCGACGATGATCAGAGGATCGGAGGCGGAGTTGGACGAATAACCGCGGACGCGGATGGTACCGCTGGCGCCAGGGCTGGCAGAGGTCTGGATGATCTGTACGCCGGAGGTCTTACCCTGGAGGGCCTGGGAAGCGTCAGCTACGGAGCGGTTCTCCATATCCTGGGCCTTCACCTGCGAGATGGCTCCGGTAACGTCGCTCTTGCGCTGGACACCGTAACCCACGACGACTGTTTCCTCGATGAATTCAGCATCCTCCTCGAGGACGATGCGGTAAGTGCTCTGCTGGCCGACTACGAAGGTTTCGGTCTTGTAGCCGATGCAGGACACGCTCAAGTTGGCGTTGTTGGGAACGCTCAGGGAGAAAGCACCGTTCACGTCAGTGACGGTTCCAAGGCGGGAATTGCCGATCACCATCACGGATGCACCGATAATCGGTTGATCCTGAGGGTCAACGACTGTTCCGTTGATCGTCTTGTTCTGGGCGGACGCAAGGGTACCGCCCATCAGACTGCATACCATGACCAATGCGGCCACAGCTGCCTTGAAGAACAATGGTTTTTTCATGCTACAATGGTTAAAGGTTATGAGTTTAGTAGTATGGGTCAGTTAAATCGACTACTAAGTTAGCAAACTTTTTTTAAGACGCCAATCTTTATCCCTTTTATTTTTTAAAATTAAAGACATAAAAAACGAGGGTTAATAAAAATCAATGAATTGCAAGCCTAAGACGCTGAAATGGCACAAGCTTTAGGTATATTTGCATTATGAAAGCATTCTTGAGGCAGGTCGCGGAGCACTGGTACTCCGCCGGAGACATAAGGAATACATGCTTTGTCTTTCCAAACAGGCGTTCGCTGGCCTTTTTCCGCAAGTATCTTGCAGAGACGGTGGCGAAGGACGGGACGCGTCCGCTCGAAGCTCCGGCCATGTACACGGTCAATGACTTCTTCTATCATGCCGGAGGGGCCTCGGTTACCGGGCGAGTCACTCTCCTGCTGGACCTGTACGGATGCTACCGTGAGGTATTCCCTGCTGCGGAGTCCCTTGATGATTTCATATTCTGGGGAGATGTCCTGATGTCCGACTTCGATGACGTTGACAAGTATCTGGTCGATCCATCTGGTCTGTTCACCAATGTCTCGGACCTCAAGGACATGCGCGACGGTTTCTCCTACCTGACGGACAACCAGCGAGCTGCGATCGAACGTTTCCTCGGGCATTTCAAGCACGGGGGCGGGGTCGCTCCGGGGGCAGCAACCGGAGTCAAGGCAAGCTTCCTTCAAGTCTGGAACATCCTTCTGCCGCTTTACAACGCCTTCCGCACCAAGCTTTCATCCGAAGGCAAGGCATACGAAGGCATGGTATACAGGTCGCTCGCAGAGCGCCTCGGCAGCGAATCCGCGACGGACGTTTTCGCAGAGAGCTTCCCCGGCACGGAGCATTTCGTTTTCGCCGGGCTCAACGCCCTGAACGAGTGCGAACGCAGGGTGATGCGAAGGATGAGGGACGCAGGGCTGGCATCATTCTGCTGGGACTGGTCCGAAGGATGGATCAGCGATCCGCGCAACAAGTCTTCGTTCTTCATGAAGGACAACCTCGTGGAGTTTCCCCAGGCTTTTCCTCTTGAAGACATAAGGAGCAGCGTTCCGCGCATCGACGTGCTCGGAGTGCCTTCTTCCGTCGGGCAGGCGATGCAGCTCCCGGCCATACTCGGTGAGCTGGCAGAAAGGACCCATGCTTGCGATATTTCCCGCATGGGTATCGATACGGCGGTGGTCCTTCCTGATGAGAGCCTGCTCCTGCCTGTCCTGAACAGCATTCCTCCAGAGATCAAGGACATCAACGTCACCATGGGCTATCCGATGTCCGCCAGCGAGTTCCACTCTTTTCTAATGGAGGCCGCTGCCCTGCAGATGCACCTTCGCCTCAAGGACGGGAACTGGTACTTCTATCACAGGCAGGTCCGCTCGATATTCTCCAACAGCGTGTTCAAGTCAGTGCTCGGCGAGGAAGGACGCGCTACTGTCACGAAGATCAAATCCGGATCCCAATACTACATACCGCAGGAGTCTTTCACAGGCGATCCGGTACTCAAAGCTGTATTCCGGCCGGTGGTGGAGGATCCCCGCAAAGCAGATGCTGACGTCATCCGTTCCTTCTGTTCGTACCTGACCGGAGTGATCGGAGCCGTCGCTCCCCTGCTCAAGGATGTTCCGGACATGTCTGTGGAGCTGGATTTCGCCCGCGAATGCTATCTCGCGGTCAACAGGCTGGCAGACATGCCACTTCCCATACTGCCAGCCACTTTCGTGCGCCTGCTGGCGCAGGTGTTGGGACCGGTGTCCGTACCGTTCACCGGCGAGCCCCTCAAGGGGCTGCAGATCATGGGACCCCTGGAGACCAGGGCGCTGGATTTCCGCAATCTCGTGATCCTTTCCTCCGGCGAAGGAGTGTTCCCGCGGAGGTCCTCAAGCACATCGTTCATCCCTCCGGAGCTGCGCAAAGGCTTCGGACTGCCCACATACGAGTATCAGGATGCGGTCTGGGCCTACTATTTCTACCGCATGGTCAGCCGGGCGGAAAATGTCTGGATGGTCTATGACTCCCGCACCGAAGGGTTGCGGGCGGGAGAAGAAAGCCGGTATATCAAGCAGCTGGAGCTGCACTTCAAAGCCGGCATCACGAGGCATGTCGCCAGGCCAGCCGTATCCGTAGGATCTGAGGCCGGGGTCATCCCGAAGACTGCGGAAGACGTGGAGGTGGTACGCAATTCGTACCTGTCCGCATCCTCGCTGCAGAACTACCTGTACTGCCCCGCCAGATTCTATTTCCACACCGTAAAAAAGCTCAAGGCCGAGGAGGAGGTGGCGGAGTCGCTGGACGCCGGCATGATAGGCAATGTTTTCCACAACACGATGTGTGCGATATATACAGGGCCATTCGCCATGGACCCGGATTTCCCAATGGACCGCGACACGATGAAGAAAAACTCCGGAAGAGCCCTTCAGCGCATCAGCCGTGAGTACATCCGTTCGTGGATGGACAGGCCCGAGGTGGTGCGCGCGCGCATACGCTCCCTGATCAAGGCCGAGCTCCACACTTTCGAGGTCAGCGGGCGCAATCTCGTCTTCGAGGACGTCGTATTCCAGTATGTCATGAAGGTACTGTCCCGCGACATGGAATGCATGGACGCGCACGGTACGGATTCGTTCGAGGTCCTGGGCCTCGAACTGGAACGTTTCCTGGACTACGACGGCTTCCGTTTCAAGGGGTACATCGACAGGATGGACAGTTTCCGCCCCGGAGAAGTCCGGATCGTCGATTACAAGACCGGTAAGGTCGAGGACAACGACATCAACGTCTTCGACAACAACGCCACGGATGTCGTGGCGGCGGTTTTCGGCCCGGACAATTCCAAAAGGCCGAAAATCGCGCTCCAAATGTTCCTCTACGACTTGTTCGCGGAGAAGGATATAAAGGAAGGGACCGCAATATCCAATTCCGTATACTCCCCCGCAAAGCTGTTCGTATCGCCCGTGCAGTCCATCCCCGCGAGTCCAGTTTTCACTTCCCTCATGAAGGAACGTCTCTCGGAGATGCTGAGGGAGATCTCCGACACGTCGGTGCCGTTCTCGCGCACCGACGACGCAAAGACCTGTTCCCATTGTGACTTCAAAACCATCTGCGGCCGATGATCAAGATACTCAAAGCTTCCGCAGGTTCGGGAAAAACCTACAACCTCGCCAAGGAGTACATATCCATACTGCTCCGCAGTACCGACAGATATGCATACCGGCATATCCTCGCCGTGACATTCACCAACAAGGCGACGGCGGAGATGAAGACACGCATACTCAAGGAGCTCAGCCAGCTTGCCACAGACCCGGTGAAGTCACCGTATTTCGACGATTTCGTCCCTGCTCCTTGCAAGGGTGCGGACGAGCTGAAATCCCGTGCGGGACAGATCCTCGTCGACATCCTGCACGATTACGGCTCTTTCTATGTGAGCACCATCGACAAGTTCTTCCAGATGACACTCAAGGCATTCTCCCGCGAGATCGGGCAGTTCGCTTCGTACCAGGTGGAGCTTGACCGCGATTCTCTGGTGCATGAGTCCATCGACCGCATACTGGACTCCCTGACGGAGGATTCCACCGAACTCATACGGAGGCTCAACGAAGGGGTCATGGAGCAGTTGCGCCAGGGTAAGAGGGTGAACCTCGAGAAGGGCCTTTATGACATGGCTGAAAAACTCAAGAGTGAAGAGCGCCGCGAGCGCTCGGAGTCGATGGGCATCGACACGGCGACAGCCTTCTCGGAGGAGAGGCTCGCGGCGGTAAGGGCCGAGTGCGACAGGATCATCGAGGAGTTCCCCGCCGCCCTTAAGGCTGCGGCGGAAGCCGTCATCGAAGTCATGGACCAGGCAGGGGTGCCGCTCGCCGAGACCAGCCGCGGGTTCCTGTCCAAGGTCGGGGATTATATCTCCATCGATTCGGGCAAACCTGTTGCAAAACCTTCCGCGGCTTTCTTCAGGAATGCGGCGGATCCCGAATCCTGGTTCGCCAAGGCAAAGGCACGGAACTACCTGCCATGTGTCCAGGGCACTCTGGAAGGTCCTCTGGACGCTTTCTGCTCGTTCTTCGACCTGCCTCTTAAACGCTATAACACCGCAGTCCTTATCAAGGAGCAGACCTTCGGCCTGCGTATGGCCGTCGATTTCTACCGCGAATTCGATGCGTTGTTGAGGGAGAAGAATGTTCTGGGTCTCGATGACTCCAACACCCTCCTCAGGGGTATCATTGACGGCAGCGACGCTCCCTTCATATATGAAAAGATGGGAGTCCGTTTCGAGAACTTCCTGTTGGACGAGTTCCAGGACACTTCCACCATCCAATGGCAGAATTTCCTCCCGCTGCTGCGCGAAAGCGACGCTTCCGGACGGGCCAACCTCGTCGTAGGAGACGTCAAGCAGAGCATCTACCGTTGGCGTGGTTCCGACTGGGACCTCCTTGCAAACCGTCTGACAGAGCAGTTCCCGCGCTCGGTCGTCAAGCCGCTCGATTCCAACTGGCGGAGCTGCGGGGCCATAGTCCGGTTCAACGGAGAGTTCTTCGAACATGCCGCAAAGGCCGTCGGAGCGTCTGATATCTATTCCGATGTCGGACAGGAAATCAAGTCGGAAGACCCGCAGAAAGGATATGTAAGGCTGACTTTCTGCGATGCAGGCGACGAGGACCGGATGGTGCTCGAGAGCATATCCGAAGCCCGTGATGCCGGAGCACGTTACGGAGACATCGCTGTCCTGGTGCGCAACAACGCCGAGGGCGGCCATGTCGCCGCGTTCCTTATGGAATCCGGAGTCCCCGTCATCAGCGACGACTCACTCGCATTGAAGTCATCGGTGACAGTACGCCGTCTTGTATCGCTGCTCTCGTGCGTGGACAATCCCGACGATACCGTCAGCAGCTACCTTGCTTCGTCGATGGACATTGCCGTCCCCGAGCAGTATCACTCGCTGGTGGATCTGTGCGAAGGACTGCTGCGTGAAATGCAGGCCAAGGATCCTTCCGGCTTCGAAGGCGAATCCCTCTACGTCCAGTCGTTTCTGGACTTTCTTCAGGACTGGTGTGCCAAGGGCGGCAACAGTCTTCAGCGTTTCCTCAAGGACTGGAACGAAGAAGGCAACGAGCTGTGCCTGAGCTCCCCTTCCGACAGCAACTCCGTCAGGATCATGACCATCCACAAGTCCAAGGGCCTCGAGTTCCCTCACGTGATCTTCCCCTACGCTGAAAAGGTC
>JAFYZE010000087.1 GCA_017548805.1 Bacteroidales bacterium | reverse complement strand
GGCGGTCTCGTGGTATTCTCATCAGGCAACGAAGCTTATCGTTACAATCCGATCGGCGAGTACGAACCCGTCCTTTGCGTAGGTGCCGTCGCAGCAGATTTCGAGAGGGCGTTTTATTCCAATTACGGGGACTGGGTGGATATCTGCGCTCCGGGAGGAGATAGGCCGAAAGGCTCTGAGATCTTCAGTACGCTCCCCGGCAACGATTACGGTTACATGCAGGGTACGTCCATGGCGTGTCCCCATGTAAGCGGCGTGGCTGCGCTCGTGGTCTCATATTGCGGAGGGCCTGGATATACCTGTGACGATCTGAAGGCACAGCTTCTTGGTGGAGCCAATGCCGGTGTCGTTGATCCGGGGCAGCAGATCGGTCCTCTGCTGGATGCCCTGGGTGCAATCACTTTCGGCTCCAAGTCGGCCCCTTCCAAAGTGTCGGCCTTTGAGGGTGAGGGACTTTACGACAGTATCAGCCTGTCGTGGAATGTCACCACTGACGACAGGGGAGTAAGGGCGTATGGGTACAAGGTCTTCGTGGCCAAGGATGAATCCCTGCTGGAGGGCATTGATTACGAAGCGCCGGCATCCGGCATAATCTCAGCAGATGTTCCGGTCAAAGATCTCGATGCCGGAGATACTCTTCGCGTTTCGTTTGGAAACCTTGATCTCGGCACCCGGTACTATGTAATGATAGTCGGATACAGCTATAACGGCGTTTATTCCGAGGCGTCCGATGTCAAGGAGATTTCCACTTTGCAGAATACGCCTCCTGTGATTGAACTTCCCGATGTTGCCGACTTCAATGTCAAGGCCCATGAGACGCGGACGTTCCCGCTCAGGATCTATGATCCGGAAGGAGGTGAAGTGCGTATCTCATTCAGCCCGGGATCTCCCGCAGCGACGCTTGATACTTCGTCGCTTCCCGATGCCGTCCTTTCCATTTCCGGACCCCTGGGTGGCCCGGGGGAGTACTTGTTCTCCATAATTGCGACTGACAGCTATGGCTTGAGCGCTGAGTTCTCCGGAAAGTATGTCGTGTCCGAGAATCGGGCTCCGGTCGTGAAGAAGGGAATCGACAGCTTCATCATGAACGGTGCGGGACAGAAGGTGACCGTTGCCTTGGACGACTACATGGAGGACCCTGACGGGGAGGATCTGACTTTCACCGTCTCTTCGTCCGACAGTTCGATAGCCCGCGGCGATATCTCCGGCAATCAGTTGACCATCTCTGCCTTGAAATACGGGCTTGTGGATTTCTCGGTTTCCGGGAACGACGCCCTGGGGCTTGGCGCCGGGCTTGCGTTCCAGGTATATGTCATGGATCCGTCCAATCCTGTCGACCTGAGCCCGACCGTGGTGACTGACAGGCTTGTTATCAGGACCGGTGAGTTGCAGGACGTCAGGGTACGTATCTTCGGGCAGACCGGGAAAGTCGTGTATGACAAGACATTGAAGGTCGGGGCATTTCAACCTGCAACGGTCGATGCCGGCTCTTTCGCTCCCGGCATATACAAGGTGGCCGTCACTATCGGGGGGAAGACTTACGAACAAAGGATAGTCAAAGTATGATGAAAAGGTTTATGGCTTTAGCTGCAGCGCTTTTCGCTGCCGTCCTCCCCGCCATGGCGGGAGGGGCGGGCTTTGAAGCGCTGCCTTTCCTGCGCCTGCAGCGCGACCCTTCGGCCCTGACCGGAGGTGCTGCGCAGGTCTATGCGTCTAAAGCATATTCCGTTTTCTCCAATCCTGCCCTTGCCGCAGGCGGAAGCAGTGAACTTGCCCTGTCGTACAGCCAATGGGGAGCAAGCGGATCGAACGAATTTGACGCTTGCGGGGCTTTCGGCTTGTCTGAGAGGTTCTCCATCGGGCTGGGTTTAAGCTACGGGTTGAATCCAGCATTTGACCTTCTTGACGGGGCTGGGATGTTCACTCCTACGGATATGATAGCCGGCATAGGTGCCGGTTTCAAGATTTCGGATGTCTTTTCCGTAGGCGCGAATGCAAGATATGCTCTCAGCAAGCTCACGGAGACGTATTCGTATGGGGCTTTTTCGGGGGACCTGTTCGTCGCGATGGACCTGTCCGGGTTTACCGCAACAGCCGGAGTGTCAGCGGTCGGGCCATCCGTGCAGTCCGTGAGTACCGGCTCTTACAGCCTTCCTTCCTCCGCTTCATTCGGGTTCGGATACGGGAGCGTCCTCGGCGATGCTTTGAGCGCCCGTTCTCAGCTGACGGTCGACTATTATTTCAGCGGCGCCCTTGCCGCAGGATTCGGTACCGAGGCGGTCATCAAGGACATGGTGTCCTTGCGCCTCGCGTACAATTATGGCGGCGAAAGCGTCATACCCTCATACACTTCGGCCGGAATAGGATTGAACTTTTCCGGCTTCAGGATCAATGCCGCGCTCTTCCTTTCGGGCGAGGATGTCGGCAATTCCATGGTTTTCAGTTTAGGCTATAGATTTTGATAATACTTAACCTTTAATACAAACCTACTTATGCTGAAGAAAATCAGAATCGCGCTCGCTGCCGTCTTCTTCATCGGCATCACGTTGCTGCTCGTCGGTATCGGGCAGCAATGGTGGGGCTGGATGGCGAAGCTCCAGTTCCTTCCCGCGTGCCTCGCGCTCAACGTGGCGGTCATCGTGGCGCTCGTGCTACTGACATTCGTCTGCGGCAGGATTTACTGCTCAGTCATCTGTCCTCTCGGCGTGTATCAGGACCTTGTACTGTGGGTCCGCCGCACACTCGGGAAGCTCCAGATGAAGCGCTTCGCCCGCCGCGCCGCCAAGGCCAAGGCTGCGGGCAAGCCCGTACCCAAACTTAAACGCCGTCTCGGCAAGACCTTCGGCTACAAACCAGAGCATAAGGCCCTGCGCTACGGTATCTGGGGAGTTTTCGTACTCTGCCTGATACTTGGCATCCAGGTTTTGGTAGCCCTTATCGCACCTTACAGCGCATACGGACGCATAGTCACGAGCATTGTCCATCCGGTCGGCTGGATTGTGCCTCTGATCGCTTTCGTGACCCTGGCCTGCGTGACTTACCTCGCATGGACCGACGGACGTTCGTGGTGCAACAATATCTGCCCCGTGGGCACTACCCTCAGTTTCATCTCGCGCTTCTCGCTGTTCCGCATGACCATAGACGAGAGCAAGTGCATCGCCTGCGGCAAATGCTACAAGAACTGCAAGGCCTCCTGCATCGACGGGGAGGCGCATACGGTCGACTGCTCTCGCTGCGTCGTCTGCTTCGACTGCCTCGAGCAGTGTAGTGAGAAGGCGCTTGATTATCGCTTCGCCTACGGTCAGAAGGCCAAGGCAGAGGCGGCTCCTGCAGCTAAGGCTGCTGCTGAAGCTCCGGCTGCTCCGGCTGAAGCCCCTGCAACTCCGAGCGAGGCGAAGGAGTCTGCCGCTGAGGCCCCGGACGTCGGCAAGCGCGCGTTCATGCTGGGCGCGCTGATGGCGGGCACTTCCGCCCTGCTTCACGCCCAGGAGGGCGAGAAGAACGACGGCGGTCTGGCCGCCATCCTTCCCAAGAAGGCTCTGAAGCGCTCACAGCGCATCGTCCCTCCGGGAGCTGAGAGCGCGAAGCATTTCTACAAGCATTGCACCGCGTGCCAGCTGTGCGTCGCCAACTGCCCCAATAATGTCCTCCGTCCCAGCACCGATCCCGGTCACCTGATGCAGCCCAAGATGGATTTCGACCGCGGTTTCTGCCGTCCGGAGTGCACCAACTGCTCGCAGGTATGTCCCGCCGGTGCCATCCTTCCCATCACCAAGGAGGAGAAGGCCATGATCCATATCGGCCGCGCTTCTGTCGACTACGATCTGTGTATTGCCAATACGGAAAGCGTGAATTGCGGCACATGTGCCTCTCATTGCCCTGTGGGAGCCATCTCGATGGTCCGCAAGGTCAAGGGAGACAATCAGTCCCCGCTCATCCCGAGCGTCATCGAGGAGCGCTGCATCGGCTGCGGCAAGTGCGAGTATCTCTGCCCGTCCCGTCCGATCAGCGCCATCCATGTGGAAGGCCTTGTTTCACACATTAAAGAGTAGGAACTATGAAAGATTTATCCAGAAGAGATTTCATCAAGGCGGCGGGCGCCGGCGCGCTCGCGCTCGGTGCGGCCGCGGCCTGCAAGCCCGGCGGCAAGGGAAAGGACGGCAGGGATGCAGAAGTATCCGAAGGAATGCCGCTCCGGACCAATCCTAATACCGGCGACAAGGTCTCGATACTCGGTTATGGCTGCATGCGCTGGCAGATGACAACGGGTCCTGATGGCAAACAGATAGTGGATCAGGAGTCCGTCAACCAGCTGGTTGACCACGCCTTGGCCAACGGAGTCAACTATTTCGACACTGCTCCCGTTTACCTGCAGGGCCAGTCCGAGGCTGCCGCGGGTATCGCGCTATCGCGCCATCCCCGCAACAGCTACTATATCGCTACCAAGCTTTCAAACCAGTCGGGAGACGCTTCATTCGAGCGTTCTTTCCAGATGTACAGGGATTCGTTCAAGAGACTCCAGACAGACTACATAGACTATTACCTCATCCATATCATCCGTGACGGGAACGACTGGCGCCGCCGTGCGATTGACAACGGCATGATGGATTTCCTCGTGCGTGAGCGCGAGGCCGGCCGTATCCGCAACCTCGGCCTGTCGGTTCACCCGAGCCGCTCCGGTTTTGACGATGTCATGACCTATCACGACAAGTACCATTTCGACTTCTGCCAGATCCAGATGAATTATGTCGACTGGTACACCGGAGACGCCGAGTATCTCTATTCGGAGCTGGACAAGAGGGGTATCCCTGTGATTATCATGGAACCGCTTCTCGGCGGCCAGCTCAGCAGCGTACCGAAGGTCGTGGCCGAGCAGTTCAAGGAGCGTGAGCCCGATGCCTCCGTCGCGTCCTGGGCCTTCCGCTTCTGCGGTTCCAAGCCCCGCGTCCTCACCACCCTGAGCGGCATGACCTACATGGAGCACCTTGAGGACAACCTCAAGACCTTCCTGCATTTCAAGCCGCTGAACGACGAGGAGATGGAGTTCCTGAAGGAAGCTGCCGGACTGATCAAGAAGTACCCGCTCGTCCCTTGTACCAACTGCCAGTACTGCATGCCCTGCCCTTACGGCATCGACATCCCTACCATCTTCAAGCATTACAACAGTTGCGTCAACGATGGTTACATCGCCCAGAGCACCGAGCAGAAGGACTTCAAGAAACTCAAGAAGATCTATCTGACGACCTACGACAAGGCCATCGAGACCATCCGCCAGGCGGACCACTGCATCTCGTGCAACACCTGCGTGTCGCACTGCCCGCAGCACATCCGCATTCCGCAGGAACTGCGCCGTATCGACCGCTATGTCGAGGCTTTGAAACAGGAGAAGTTCTAGTTCCGTTCTCCTCACCTTATACGCTATCCCTCAACCGTCGGGTGAGGGATGTTGGAAAAAGTGGCACATCCCTCGGCATATTGCTGAGGGATGCATGCAAAATAGGCATATCCCTCAGCTCTTGGCTGAGGGATGTTGGGATAAGTGGCATATCCCTCAGCACTTGGCTGAGGGATGTTTGAAGAGAGTTGTTGTCTACGGGTATTTAGGCCGTCGGACGATGATGCTACTGATGGGTGGCGGTTATGACGGCTTTGGAAGTGCCGGGGGTGCAAGTGTAAGACTGCGGGTTGCGGAAGCCGAGGAGGAAGGACTCGACGTCCATACGCTTCTTGCCGGCGAACTGGAGCTCGCGGATGCGGATGGCGCCGTCGGCCGTGGCTACGGCCAGCAGGGCCTTTCCGTCGGAGATGACCGTGCCCGGGGCGGGGACATTTCCGACGGGGGAGAAGGCGTTGGCAGAACCAGCGCTGAAGTCTGCGAGGTCGGCGACAGTCATGCGCTCTGCTGCGAAGATCTTCATCTGAACAGGTTTGGGATCGGTGTCAGGCGAAACCAAGACAAGCTCGGTGAAGGCGGTGGGGTAGGGGCTCAGGCCGCGGATGAGGTTGTAGATGTGCTCCGTGGTGTCGTTCCAGTCGATGTGGCAAAGTTCTTTGGTGAGCTTGGGCGCGGGCTTGAGGACTTCGGCTCCCTGTATGAATGAACGCTGCACGCGAAGCTCGGCATTGCCCTGGATAATGGCATCGACGGTTTCTTCCACGAGGCTTGCGCCCATTTCCATGAGTCTGTCATGGACGTCTCCCGCGGTGTCGGTGTCCTTGATGCGGCATTCCTCACGGAGGATGATGCCTCCTGTGTCGATGTCGTGGTCGATCATGAAGGTCGTGACTCCGGTAACCTTCTCTCCGTTGATGACCGCCCAGTTGATGGGGGCGGCGCCGCGGTACTGCGGCAGCAGGGCGGCGTGGAGGTTGAAGGTGCCGAGTTTAGGCATTGTCCATACCTCCTCGGGCAGCATCCTGAAGGCCACTACGACGAAGATGTCGGCCTTCCAAGCGCGCAGCGCCTCCAGGAACTCCGGATCCTTCAGCTTGACCGGCTGCAGGACAGGGATGCCATGCTCTACGGCGAATTTCTTAACCGCGCTCTCGTTGACCTTGAGCCCGCGTCCCGAAGGCTTGTCGGCTACGGTGACTACGCCCGCGATCTCATATCCCTTGTCGATCAATGTCTTGAGAGGTGCGACGGCAAACTCCGGCGTACCCATGTAAACAATGCGGGTCTTCTTGAACATACCGACGACGCGGGTCTTGAGCTTGCGCCATGATGCCTTGAACTGGTCGGTGTTGAAGGAGGAGTCCTGCGTGGCCTTCCAGACCAGGAAGACCCCTATGGGAACCAGCACATACAGCGGGATGAAAGCGCCGGAAGCGGGGGAGATGGCTCCGTCCTTGGCCAGTTTGGATCCGGTCAGGTCCACGACCCAGTAAAGGACAAAGAAAAGTACGGAAATGATCGCGGCCGCTCCGAGTCCGCCCTTGCGGACGAACGATCCCAGCGGCGCTCCGATGAAGAAGAGTATCAGGCAGGCAAGCGCCTGCACGAAGCGCCTCAGGACCTCGAGGTCGGCGCGGCGGATGTAGAACTGGTATTCGTACACGTCGCGGTTCATGTTCCTGAGCTCGTTCTCGGCCGATTTCGCCTTTTCGGCGGCCATGGCGTAGGCGTTGGCCTTAGACTCGGGGGTGTCCCACTTCATGAAGTTCTCATCCTCGAAATTGGGCAGGTTCTTGCGGCGCACCGATGTGTCCAGCTGGGTCCTCTTCTCAAAACCGATGATGGAGTTGAACGTCTTTTTCTGAAGGTCGTAGGCCGTATCGTACTTCTTGTGGAGGGTGTCCTGGTAGTTGGTCAGGTCCTCGAGGTTCATCGACTTGATCTGGTCGCTGAAGCGGGTGCTGTCAGACTTCTCGAACGAATAGTTCTCAAGCGGGATGATAAGGTCCTGGCTCCTGAAGAAAAGCTTCTGGAGCTCGAGGATCGTGTCCCTGTACTGCCTGGTGTTGGTCTCATTGTAGGTGGTGCCGTTGTACAGCGAGAATGAAAGGTAGTCCTTGTTGGAGGACATCTTCATCAGGGCCGAATCGGCGAGGGTGACACTTGTGTTGCCCTTGTTGCCGGTATGGTCATAGACCATCACTCCGTACATCATGCCGCTGGCGTCGTTCCTGTCCTCTATCCTGAGGACATAGCCTTCGATGCCGTCATAGAAGATGCCCGCGGGGATCTTGATCTCGTCCTTGGTCTTGTTGATGTCGTCGCGGAGCGTGTAGATCTTGTCGTACGCTACCGGCACGAGGTCATTGGCCGAATAGAATGCAAGAACGCTGATGATGGCTGATGAGATGAAGAGCGGCGCCATGATGCGCACCAGCGAGACGCCGGCACTCTTGACCGCGATGAGCTCGTTGTTTTCGCTCATCTGGCCTATGGTCCACATCGAGGCGAGGAGCGTGGCAAGGGGCATGGCGAGGGGCAGGATGGTGCATCCTCCCCACATCAGGAATTCCAGTATGACGCTGAAAGACAATCCCTTGCCTACAAGTTCGTCGATATAGACCCAGAGGAACTGCATCACCAGGATGAACATGACGACCAGCAGGATCGCTACGAACGGTCCTATGAAGGATTTGAGTATGAACCTGTCCAGTCGTTTCATGCGTAGACCCGGGGATGGCTATTTGGTGGCGAGGGCCCTGAGGGCGTCGAGGGCATCGGACAGTCCTGCAACATCCTTGCCACCTGCGGTGGCGAGGACGGGCTGTCCGCCGCCGCCTCCCTTTATGAACTTCGCGGCTTCGCG
>JAFYZE010000086.1 GCA_017548805.1 Bacteroidales bacterium | reverse complement strand
TCGCTTTCAACCGCGAGATCCTCAAGGAGGACGGCAAGCCCGCCACTGTCGGCGAGACCCTTCCGTTCCGCGTCATCGAGCTTCGCCGCTCGACCCGCCGCATCCTTCTCTCGCACGTAAGGACTTACGCCGAGGCCAAGGAGAAGGCTGTCGCCGCTGAGGTAGACAACACCAAGAAGGCTGTCAAGAAGATCAACTCTTCCGTCGAAAGGACCACCCTCGGTGACATCGACGCCCTCGCCGCTCTCAAGGAGAAACTCGAGAAAGGTGAATAAGGATGGACTTCACGCTTAAGGTGATGGGTTCGGCTTCGGCCAAGCCCGTTCCCGAAAGATTCCAGAGCGCCCAAGTACTTACAGTACGGGGGCGCTCCTTTTTAATCGACTGCGGCGAAGGCGTGCAGACCCGCCTGCAGCAGTTCGGGGTGTCGCCGATGAAGATCGACTCGATTTTCATTTCGCACATCCACGGAGACCATGTCTTCGGCATTTTCGGCCTGCTTTCTACGATGGGGATGCTTTCGCGTCCCACGCCCCTGAACATCTATGCTCCCGTGTCCTTCGGACCTATCCTGAAGTTCTTCCTTTCATATTACGGGGAGGGCGTCGGGTTCGAGATCAGGCACATCCCGCTGAAGATGAAGGAGCCGGAGATGGTCTATGACACCAAGTCCTTCGAGGTGCTTGCATTCCCCCTGAACCACGGGATAGAGACCTTCGGTTTCCTGTTCAGGGAGAAGAAACCCCAGCTCAATGTCTGGAAGCACATGCTCTCCAGATACGAGTTCACCCTTACGGAAATAGGGACGCTCAAGCGCGGCGAGGACGTCGTGCGCGATGATGAAATCATCCGCTGCGCCGATGCCGCCTACGAGCCGTGGGAGCCGCGCAGCTTCGCTTACTGCTCCGACACGGCTCCGTTTCCGGAGCTTCCGGGTTGGGTAAAGGGTGTTGACTTGCTGTACCACGAGGCGACCTATACGGCCTCGCACGCCGACCTGGCAGAGAAGCGGCATCACTCGACGACCCTCCAGGCTGCTCAATGTGCCCTCGACGCCGGCGTGAAGCGTCTTGTCATCGGGCATTACAGCTCCCGCGAGCGCAACGCCTCCGTCTATGAAGCCGAGTGCCGTACCGTCTTCCAGGAGACATACGCTGCCTCGGACGGTTCCGAATTCGATATCCCGATTAAGAAAAAGGATGACCTTTGAGGCCATCCTTTTCCATTTATAATCGTTCCGGTTTTGGTTTAGTATCCGAGTTCAGTGACAGGGTCGGTCAGCTCGGAAGCTTCCTTGTCATCCTTGTCGAGTTTGAAGACCATGAACTTGGTGTTGTCCTTGGTGCAAGGCTCCCAGCCGAGGCCGTCCTTGCCGTTGGGATCGCTGTACTTGGCGAAGTTGGTCCAGGCGGTAAGCATCTTCTCGGAGAGGTCCCAGTCGCCCTGGGTCCAGGGACGCCAGCAGTACTGGAGGGTCTTGAAGACGAACCAGAGGTCGGAGGAGTGGAATGCACCCTTGAGGCGGGCGGTGACGGACGGCTCGCTGCCGTCGTCCGGGAGCGGGCGGGCGAACTCATAAGCCCAGGCCTTGTTGGAGCCCTTCTCCTCGCGGTTGAGGCAGAATGCGGCGATGCCTGCGGACATGTTGCCCATATCGTTCATGGTGTAGCCCATCATATAAGGGATGTCGGCGACAGTTCCGTCGAGGCAGGCTGCGTCGAAGCTCTTGACATTGCACCAGCCGTCAACGACAGGGGATCCGGTGAGGGAAGCACGCTGTCCGGTGGCTCCGCCGTAGATGGTCGGGAGGGCATAGACCTCGGTGGTACCGGCCCTGCGCATCTTCTCGAGGCTGTCATATCCGGCCCAGTCGAAGACCTCCTTGTTCTTTGCGGCCTGCTCCTCGGGGGAGAGAGCGGGACCGCGCATTGAGTTGGCGGGAGCTGCAGCTGCCTGGGGCTGAGGGACGGTGAGACCGCCGCCGCTCATGATGACGGCCTTGTCGATGAGACCGACGGTGAGAGGGGAGGCGACCAGCGTCTTGACGCTGCCGGCGCCGGCGCTCTGGCCGAAGATGGTGACATTGTCAGGATCGCCGCCGAACTGGGCGATATTCTTCTGGATCCACTTGAGGGACTCGATCTGGTCGAGGATACCGTAGTTGCCGGATACGCCGTGAGGGCTCTCTGCGGCAAGCTCGGGATGGGTCAGGAAGCCGAATACACCGAGACGGTAGTTGATGGATACGAGGACGACGCCCTTAGCTGCCCACTCGGAGCCTTCGAACTCAGGCTCGGAGCCCCAGCCTTCGCGGTAGCCGCCGCCATGGATCCAGAGGGCGACAGGGAGCTTGGCATCAGGCTTGCCGGGAGCGGTAGTCCAGACATTCAGGTAGAGGCAGTCCTCGCTGTAGGGCTGCTCGGCGCCGTAACCCCACTCAGTGGTGTAGCCGCCGGGATAGTGGACGGCCTGGAAACCGGGATGCCCGAAGATGTCGCAGACCTTCACGCCCTTCCAGGGGGTGACAGGCTGAGGCTCTTTCCAGCGGAGGTCACCGATAGGGGCTGCTGCATAAGGGATTCCGCGATAGACGGTGACACCTTTCTTGGGGGCGGCGACGCCCTGGACCTGGCCACCTTCGATGGTGAGGATGGGGCTGCTGCTCTCTTTCGCTGTGCACCCGAACAGTACGAGTGCGGACAGAAGGATCAATGCTTTTCTCATGGTTGAATGTTATTTTGAGTGTTGAAGTTGCGGTTATTGATTCAAATATAAGCTTTTATATCCTTCGTTGTAAACGGGTCTGTCAAGTTTGCTCCAATATCGAAATAAAATGATTTGATTGCTATATTTGAACGAATCGCCATTATTTGTTAACTTTACGGCATATGAAAAGACGTGCATCCTTCCTCGCGTTTGCCGTGGCTGCGGTCCTGCTTCTCGTGTCTGCGGCCGATACACCCCAACAGCGCTATATAGACCGTTGGGCCGCCACGGCGGTCCGTGAAATGTACCGCAGCGGCGTTCCTGCGAGTATCACCCTTGCCCAGGGCATACTCGAGTCGCGTTCAGGGCTTTCCGCCCTCGCTGCCGAGGGCAACAACCATTTCGGCATCAAGTGCCACAAGGACTGGAAAGGGAAGACCATGAGGGTGGATGACGACAGGAAGGGCGAGTGCTTCCGCGTCTATGACACTGCGGAGGAGTCGTTCCGCGACCATTCCGATTTCCTTAGGTACTGGGACCGCTACAAATTCCTGTTCGACTTTGATACAAAGGATTATGAATCATGGGCTTACGGGCTTAAGAAGGCGGGCTATGCCACGGATCCTTCATATCCCGAAAAGCTCATCAAGATCATCGAGGAGAACGGGCTTTCGAAGTATGACTCGATGACGCAGGCCCAGGCGTCCCGTGCGTCTTCATCGCCGTCCAAGGCCGCTCCCGCTCCTCCGAAGACCTCTGACAAAGCTTCGTCCAAACCTGCTTCCAAGTCGTCGGAAAAGGCTTCCGCCAAAGAGTCAAGGGCTGCGGCCAAAGCCGCCAAGGCCTCCAAGGCCGAGGAGGCCCGTGCCGCCAGGAAGGCTGCGCGCCGCGAGCGCCTTGCCGCCATGGAGGTGATCCCCGACGAGATTCCCGAGGCTCCGAACGCACTTGAGGAAGCTGTGCTGGTCACGCCCGCAGCGGCCGAGGAGTTCCATTTCAGCCTGACACGTCCGGTCTATACCCGCAACGGAGTGCCCTTCGTCTATTCCGTCGAGGGTGAGAGCTATTCCAGTATCGCTGTTTCGTACAATCTCTTCCCCAAGGAGATATTGAACATCAATGACTTGAGCGCTGAGACCATGCTCCTTCCCGGTACCGTGGTGTATATCCAGCAGAAGAAGAACCAGGCCGAAAAGGGCCTGGACAAGTACATAGTCGAGACCGATGGCGAGAATCTCCGCGATATCTGCCAGCGTTTTGCCGTCCGTATGAGTTCCGTCTGCAAGATGAACGGATTCAGCGCCGGCCATGCCCTTCGTGAAGGTGATACCGTCCTCCTCAGAAAACCCGGAAAATGAAAAAGGCAGTTTCAATAGCACTCATCGCCGCCTTGGCCGTTGCGTTTATTGCGGGTGTGATGGTCTTCAGGTGGTATTCCGATAACAAAAGGGCCAATTTCAGCCGTGAAACTGTCCTGTACGTGTATCCCGGAATGGATGCAAACAAAGTCCTCCGGATGGTCTCCGACTCGGCCGGCGTCCTTCGTCCCAGGAGCCTGGAGCGCGCCTTTGCCGACAAGCATGTCTCCGAATATATGCAGCCCGGACGCTATGTGATAAAGCCCTCGTCTTCGAGCGTCTATGTGGCCCGCATGCTCAATAACGGCTGGCAGACTCCCACGCGGCTCGTGCTTTCAGGCACGATGCGCCGCAAGGGCGACATCGCCCGCAAGATAGGCAACCAGATGCTGGTGGACAGCGCTGAGGTGGCCGCCGCCTTGAACGACGACGCCTTGCTGGCAAAGTACGGTTTCAACTCCGTCAATGTCTTTTCTCTCTTTATCCCGGACACTTACGAGATGTACTGGACGGCTTCCGTGGAGGAGATCCTTCAGAAGCAGAAGGATGCATATGATGCATTCTGGACTCAGGAGAATGTCGCTAAGGCGGAGAAACTCGGCCTGACCAAGGAACAGGTGAGCATCGTCGCTTCGATCGTG
>JAFYZE010000085.1 GCA_017548805.1 Bacteroidales bacterium | reverse complement strand
GCGGAATAGGCTTTCTTCTTGAGCTTGACGGCTTCCTTCTGCTGCTTGATGGAGGACTTCATGGTCTTGATGTCTTCCTTGGCATTGTCAATGTCCAGCTTGGCCTGCTTGATCTGGTCCTGGCTCCTGTTGATGTCCCTGCGCGAATCGCGGGTCTGCTGCTTGCTGTCGCGCTGGGCCTGCTGAACGGCGGCCTTGCTCTCCCTCACGAGGGAGTCGGCCCTGGTCTGGGCCCCGAGTGAGACGCACACGGAGGCCATCAGTAAAATGCAAATGATCCTTTTCATATCCAGTACACGTATTAATTTCACAGTTTGGAGGAAAGCAATGTTTCCATGTCCTTGGCGGTGAGGGCCGCGCCAGCGACCTTGCCGTCGGGACCGATGAGCATCATGGTCGGGATCCAGTGGATGCCGAAGGCTTCGGAGACGGGATTTTCCTTCCATTTGATGAGGTTGGAGACCTGGGGCCAGGCAAAGCCCTGCTCCTCGAGGCATTTCGTCCAGGCGTCGGCTTCATGATCGAAGGAGACACCGAGGAACTCTACGTCCTTGGGAGCGAATTTGCCATAAAGCTCTTTTACCGCGGGGAATTCCTCGCGGCAGTCGGGGCACCAGCTGGCCCAGAAGTCCAGCACCACCCATTTGCCCGCAAAGTCTGAGAGCTGGAGCGACACGCCTTCTGGCGTGTTCATTTCAAGTGCCGGAGCTATAGCGCCGGCCTTCAGGTCGGGCATGTATTTTGACATGTCCTGAGCCTCTTCCGCAACGGGCTCGGACTCGGCTTTCTTCTGCCGGTTGCTGCATGCAACGGTGCATGCCAGTATGGCCATGACGGCCATGATCTTGATGATTTTCATACTATAGTGCTTGGTTCAGGAAATCAACGAATCCGTCTATGCTGAGATTGTAGCCCCTCACGGGGGCAAGAAGGGCTCCGTCGGAGTCGAGCAGCGCGTAATTGGGCTGCGAGCTCACTCCGAAGCGCTCCTGGGCGATGTAGGCATTGACGCGGCCTACACCCTTGAGGACTTTTCCACTTTCGGTGGTGACCCATTTGTCCTCAGGGAGTTTTGCCTTGTCGTCATTGTACAGCGCGACGAGGATGAAGCGGTCGCGCAGCAGCGACAGCACCTTGGGGTCGCTCCAGACGCGCGCTTCCATCTCGCGGCAGTTGACGCAGCCGAGGCCGGTGATGTCGACGAACACCGGCTTGCCGGTCTCCCTTGAGGCCTCGAGCGCGTCGTCGATATTGTCATAGGCCATGAGGCCGTGGGCGATTGTCAGGGTGGGACCGCCGGTGGCCGGGGCCTCGGCCTGCGTCGCCGGGGAGGTATAGCTGCCCAGCACGAAATCCTGGGTCTCGATCGGCGGCAGGTAGCCGGAGATGGCCTTGAGCGGAGCTCCCCACATGCCGGGGATCATGTACACGACGAATGAGAATACAGCTATCGCGAGCGTCAGCCGCAGCACCGAAATGTGCTCGACCGGCGAATCATGCTTGAAACGGAGCTTGCCCAGCAGGTAGAAGCCGAGCAGCGAGAACACGACGATCCAAATGGCGAGATAGACCTCGCGGTCCAGCAGTCCCCAGTGATAGGTCTGGTCTGCCGTGCTCAGGAACTTGAGTCCGAGGGCGATCTCAATGAAGCCCAGCACGACCTTGACGCTGTTCAGCCAGCCTCCGCTCTTGGGCAGCCCCTTGAGCAGGGAAGGGAATAGCGCGAACAGCGTGAACGGCAGTGCGAATGCGAGCGAGAACGCCAGCATCGTTATCATCGGGGTCCAGAACTCGCCCTGCGTGGACTTGATCAGCACCGATCCGACGATGGGTCCTGTGCAGGAGAATGATACCAGCACGAGGGTCAGGGCGAGGAAGAATATGCCTCCGAGCCCGCCCTTGTCGGAATTCTTGTCAGAGGAGTTGACCCACTTGGTGGGCAGTGTGATCTCGAACGCCCCGAGGAACGAGGCGGCGAAAACCATGAAGATGACGAAGAACAGGAGGTTCGGCAGCCAGTGCGTTGCGAGCCAGTTGAAGATGTCGCTCGTCACCGTTGCGCCGCCCAATATGCGCGTGAGGCCGATGATGATGGATATCGGTACCGTGTAGAGCAATACGATGAAAAGCCCGTACATCGCCGCGCGGAAGCGACCGCGGGACTTGTTCTCCGATCCCTTGAGGAAGAAGGAAACCGTCATCGGGACCATGGGGAACACGCAGGGAGTAAGCAGCGAGGCCAGTCCCCACAGGATGGCCTCGATGATCAGCGCCCAAAGCGTACCGTCGGTGTCGGCTGCCGCCGAGTCCTTTCCGGGCGGCGCCAGCGCAGCCCCGGAGGCCGGCACGGACTTGGCCGGAGCCACGTCGAAATCCCAGTCCTCCGGCATCCCGCACATGTCTCCGGAGCAGCTCTGCCACGTGACCGTGCCTTTGACCGCTCCGTCCGCGGAGCGGAACTTCTGCTTGAGGACATAGGTATCCTTGACCACGGTCTCGCCCTTGTAGTCGGCCGGAGAATAGACATCCTCGGGATCACCTACGGCCTCGAAGCCGTCCAGTTCGATTTCAGCCGCAGTATAGGGATCCGTCAGCGGGTGGGTATAATACCCGTTCGCGACCTTGCCGGTGAGCACCAGCTCGTAGACCCCGTCCCCGGCCGGCTCCACGGCGGCAGTCCACTTTATGGACTGCGCCAGGGCCGGGACGGCCGCCAGCATCAGCGCAACCAGGCAATACAGGTATCTTTTCATCATTTACGTTCTCGATAGGACTAACAAATATACACCTTTTTTGTTTATATTTACGGAAACAAAACTACCTGACAATGAAAAAACTCATCCTCTCGGCTGCGCTTTCCTTCCTTACCGTGGCCTCGTTTGCCTGCACCAACCTCATCGTGGGCAAGAAGGCTTCCGTTGACGGAAGCGTCATGTGCACTTACAACTGCGACGGTTTCGGCTTCGCTTCGCCGCTGACATATTCCGCTCCCGGGCGCCATGCGGCCGGCGAGCAGATCCCCGTGAGGGGCTTCGGCCCCGTCGGCAACGGGCGTTACATCGCCCAGGCGGATTATACCTACGGGGTCGTAGGCTTGATGAATGAGAACCAGGTGACCATAGTCGAGACGACATGGGACGGCCGTGAGGAGCTCCGCAACCCGGAAGGCCTGCTGGACTATTTCACCCTGATGGGTATCGCGCTCCAGCGCAGCACCAACGCGCGCGAGGCCATAGCCGTGATCGACCAGCTGGTGAATGAGTACGGCTACAGTTCCACTGGCGAGAACTTCGTCATAGCCGACAAGGACGAGGCCTGGATCTTCGAGATCATCGGGAAGGGACCGGGCAACAAGGGCGCCGTATGGGTGGCGCTTCGCGTCCCGGACGACTGCATCTGCGCCTATGCCAACTCCAGCCGCATCCGCCAGTTCCCGCAGGCGAAGAAGGCGGACAAGAAACTCGGTTTCTGCATTGTGGAGGGAGAGTGCATGTACTCGGCAGATGTCATCTCCTTTGCCAGGGAGAAGGGATATTATGACGGTCCAGACGCGGATTTCAGCTTCCGCGAGGCTTACGGTCCTCTGGACTTCAGTGCCATCCGTTACTGCGAGGCCCGTGTCTGGAGCTTCTTCCGTCATCATTATGATACCGACGTGATTGACAGCTACCTGCCTTTCATCAACGGCCAGACCGATGTCATCGACCATCTCCCGCTTTGGATCAAGCCCGACAAACCCCTCTCGGTCCGCGACCTTATGAATGACATGCGCGACCATTACGAGGGCACCGCCCTCGACATGACCGCAGACGTCAGCGCCGGTCCCTGGGCTTCGCCTTACCGCAACCAGCCCGTCAATTTCAAGAGCAGCGACGGTACCGACATGTTCCGCGAGCGTCCCATCGGCTGCCAGCAGAGCGGCATGACCATGGTCTGCCAGATGCGCGACTGGCTTCCGGATGCCGTTGGTGGAGTGACATATTTCAACATGGACGACGCCAGCATGGTGGCCTATGTGCCCGTTTACTGCGGCATCGACCGCATCCCGGACCCGTTCCGCCGCGAGAACAACGACATCCGTGAGTTCAGCACCGAGAGCGCGTTCTGGATGAACAATTTCGTGGCCAACATGGTCTATCCGCGCTACAGCGCAATGATCGGAGACCTCAAGGAGGCCCAGGCAGAGCTGGAGGATTTCTATGCTGAGGACCAGAAAAAAGTAGAGGAGGAGGCCCCGAAGCTCACTGCCGCTGAAAGGACGGAATACCTCACCCGCAAGACCCTGGACTATACCGACATGATGATGAAGCGCTGGGACAAACTTGCCAAGCTTTTGATTGTCAAGCATAACGATCAGACGATGCAACCCAGCGAAAACGGCGTAGTCGTGGCGGGCCGTCGAACCAACCCGGCCTATTCACCTGTCTTCATCGATGCGGTCAAGTCCGAGACGGGCAACCGCTATGTAAAGCCCGTGGAATAGCTTTGTTTATCGCCCGCGAATGGTTATATTTGTTATCGGAACACTAAACACTTTTTCAATATGAGCCAACTGCACGTCATCAATCACCCCATGGTCCAGCACAAGCTGACGATCATGCGCGACAAGGAAACCGGTTCCAAGGATTTCCGGGAGCTTCTCAAGGAGATTTCGCTCCTGATGGGATATGAAGTCACCCGCGACATTCCGCTCGAGGAGGTGGACATCGAGACCCCCATCTGCCCTATGAAGGGCAGGATCGTTTCCGGCCGCAAGCTTGCCATCGTCCCGATACTCCGTGCGGGCATGGGAATGGTCGAGGGCCTTCACGAGCTCGTACCCGTTGCCAAGGTCGGCCATATCGGATTGTACCGCAATGAACAGACGCACGAGCCCGTCGTCTATTACTGCAAGCTCCCCGAGGATATCCAGGACCGTCTGGTCATTGTGACAGACCCTATGCTCGCCACCGGCGGCAGCGCCTGCGACGCCCTTTCCATGCTTAAGGAGCGCGGCTGCACCAATATCCGCCTTATGTGCCTGGTCGGCGCCCCGGAGGGAATCGAGAGGGTCCGTATGGCCCATCCCGACGTGGACATCTACCTCGCCGCGGTTGATGACCATCTCAACGAGAACGCCTACATCGTCCCCGGCCTCGGTGACGCCGGAGACCGTATATTCGGTACGAAATAACAAAAAAGGGTGGCCGGAAGGTCACCCTTTTTAATTGCAAGTCAAGACATTACTCCATCGAGGCCTTGACCCTTAGAATTGTGAAGGAGTTGGGTTCGAAGGTGTAGGCGAAGTCGTCGGAGAGGCCCTTGACGGCGGTCTCGACGGGCGAGACCTTGCCGGGTTCCTCGAAGCTGTTGTCGTCCTTGAGACTCGCGGAGGAGAGGACGATGGCCTTTCCGGTCTTCGACACGCCCTTGGCTCCGTTCAGGACGATGCGTGTGGACATCGGGGAGGCGTCGGAATTCACGACCTTGATGATGACTTCGCCGGTCTCATTGTCGTAGCCGGTCACTGCAAACCTTCTTTCCAGCGGGGTATACGCAACCTTGCCGATCTCCTTGTCGTCGACCGTACAGGAAATCTCCCCATTGTTCACGCCGATATTCACGTCATGCCAGACTCCTTCGTCGAACGAGAGGTCCGTGGTGAGGGTTCCGAGTGCGATGCTGCAGTCATTGATGACGTTGTTGACGGAGACGGAATACTTCTGCGGACCGGCAGGGGCGGCAGCGAAGCCGCGCCTTCTGGGAGCGTTGATGCTTACCGCGATGTAATTGTGGTCATCCTTGACTGCGATTCTCATCTCGCATCCGCTGAAAGCTTTCTCCCAGAGGATGCCTGCCTTGATGTCGCAGTCTCCGTAGCTCTCCTTCGAGCTGAGCCATCCGCCGGAACTGAGCTGGACGGGGGCGTTCTTCAGTGTGCCGGGAATGTAAAGCCCCGGATCCCTGAGCCCGGAGAGGTCCTTGCGCTCTCCCTCGCGGAAGCCGTCGGCGCTGATTGTCCAGGAACCGGTGGCATCCCATTCGGGAGCCTTTCCGGAGACGGTGTATCCCTTCACCTGGATGGAGGCGTCAGGCGCCGTGACGGTGGAGGCGAAGCCCACCTTGCCAGCCACGGTGCGGTTGGGCTCGGGAAGCGTCAGTTCAGAGGCGGCGATGAAGTCGGGCCTGTTCTCGCTGAACATCTTCTGGACATGATAGGACGAGCGTCCGAACACCTGGTCGTTCTTGAAGCGGATGAGGTTGGTGGGCCACTGGGCGAAATCGGTATTCTCCAGCAGCGGCGCGTACGAGGCTATCGCCACCAGGTCGGAGTTCTTCTCGATGCCGGTCATGAAAGTCGCCTCCGCGAGGGCTCCGTCAAGGTTGCCGGAGCCGACTCCGGCGTTGACGGCGTACTCGCCGATGTAGACCTTGTACATGTCGCGCGGCAGGGCGTCGAACAGGTGGACCGTGTTGTAGAAGGTCTCGGGATTGACGTAGTAGTGCGCGTCGATCATCTCCGTCGGTGCTGTGTACATGTCAGGAAGGGTACCCGGAGTGCTGTGGTTGCTGATGAAGATGATGTCGGGATACGCGGCCTTGACGATGGGATACACATAGTTGTAGCGCTCCGCATACCGCTCGCCCACATTCTCGTTTCCGAGCTCGATGTACTTGAGCGGGAAGGGATCGGGATGGCCGTTCTTCGCTCGCTCGGCGCCCCACTTGGTGTCGGTGCCGCCGATGGCGTACTCGATGGCGTCCAGGATGTCCTGGATGATGCCGCTGAGCTCGTTCATCTCGTAGAAGTCACCGTTACGGACCATGCACGAGAGGCCGATGTTGACCACATACATGGCGGATGCGCCGATGTCCTCGCAGTACTGGAGGAACTCGTGGTATCCAAATGCACAGGAGTTGTGGTATCCCCAGAGGTCGAACTGTCCGGGACGGTCCAGGCGGTCTCCGATGGTCTCTTTCCATTTGATGCGGTTCTCCATGCTCATGCCTTCCACGATGCAGCCTCCGGGCCATCTGATGAACGACGGCTTTAGGTCTGCGAGGATCTGGGCGATGTCTTCACGGAGTCCGTGGCCCTTGAAGGTCTTCTCAGGAAGCAGGGAAACATAGTCGAGCCAGACCTTTCCGGTGGACTCGAAATTGAATACGAGCTTGACCTTGCTGTCGGTGGCCTTTGAAGTGAACTTCGCTTCATATTTGACCCAGTCTCCGTGGAATGAAGGACTGAAAGTCTCTTCGTAGAGCGACTTTCCGTCAGACCCTACCAGTGCGGCCGTGAAACTGCTGGTGAATGACGGATCGGCGCGGAGGAAGAAGGAGAAGTTGTACTCCTCACCCTCTTTCAGCGGTATGCCGTTCCATCCGTTGTTGGTAAGCTTGGCTCCCCAGTAGGGGACCGTGATCTCGAGCGAATGGGGATTGGCGGCGCTGAGCGGATGGGTCGCGACGACCTTCATCGCGGCGTTCTGCCCCTCGATGGTCCAGCCTATGGACTGGTCGTTGGGGTCGAAATGATGGAACCTGTAGTCCCTGACCGCCCCGAAGGCGTAGTTGGGCTTGCGCGGCCCGACGACGTCATCGCCGTCGAGGGTGCAGTCAGTGGGAATGTCCTTTTCCTCGAAGCCCATGTTGTATATCATCTCAGGCCATATGCCGCCGTCTCCGGCGTGGTTGATCTCCTCGAAGAAGATGCCCCAGAGGTCCTGCGGTACGTCTACCGGCCTATCCTGGAGGTCGACGGTCAGCAGGGCGTCGGTATTTCGATTGCAGCCGCACATCAGCGCGGCTGCAATCAGTAGAAGGATGGATATCCTTTTCATCGGGATAGACTATTTGAAGATCTTCTGCGCTATCTGTGCGAGATAGTCGCGGCAGTTCATCCAGGTGTGCCCGCCGTCCGGGGTGTAGAAGGTGTGCTTCACGCCCTGCTCGGTCAGGTAGGCGTCGAGGCCGCGGGATGCTGCGATGAGGAAGTCCGAAGTGCCGGTGCCGAGCCAGAGGAACTTGACGTTCTTCTTGACTTCGGCGAGCGGGGCGTAGGTCCCGTTGGTGAAGTTGGTCTTGTATTCCTCGCCGAAGATGGCCGGAGCCATCGCGCAGACGTACTGGAAGGATTTCGGGTTGCCGAGGCCGCAAGCGAGGGCCTGGCGGCCGCCGAGCGAGAAGCCGGCAACGGCGCGGTCAGCGGCCGAGGTCTTGACCTTGTAGTTGGCCTCGATGAACGGCTTGACGTCCTTCATGATCTCGTTGGTCACGATGTCGGTGCCCATGGAGTCATAGTGGTCGGCCTTGCCCTGGAGCATCATCTCCGGATAAGGATTGGCGTAAGGCATCACTACTATCATCCTCTTGGCCTTGCCCTGGGCGATGAGGTTGTCGAGGATGTTGTTCATGTGACCGACCTTGAACCATGTCTCGTAGGTATCGGTCATGCCATGGATGAGGTAGAGCACCGGGAGTTTCTCCTTTCCTGCGGGATCATATCCTGCCGGGGTGTACACGCACATCACGCGGTCGATGTCGCAGGTCGTGGAATGATAGTAGCGGTAGGTGACCTTGCCGTGCGGCACATTCTGGATGTCCTGTACGGACGGGACGGGGCCGCGTACGTCGGCCAGCGAGTTCTTGAAGCCCTCGTTGGGGAAAATGAACATGTTGTTGGGGTCGGCTACCTGCTTGCCGTCCACGAGGAAGCAGTACGGATAGATGTCCGGCTTGCCGGGGGTGACGGTGATGGTCCAGACACCGTCGGCGCCCTTGTACATCGGGGCGGCCTGGGAGAGCATCTGGCAGTCGAGCTTGACTTCCTTGGCCTCTGCGGACTGGTAGCGGAAGGTCACGCTCCCGTCGTCATTGTACTCCGGAGAAACGACTCCGGC
>JAFYZE010000084.1 GCA_017548805.1 Bacteroidales bacterium | reverse complement strand
GAACCGAGTCCATGTCGTACTCCGTCAGCTCCTTTGTGGCCTCCATCTGCCTGTGGACATACCACAGGCTCAGCAGGCTGTCCGTCATCTCGGGGCTGTACTCCTCGACAGGCTCATCGACGCCATCCAGCTCTTCCATCTCCTCGAGCATCTGGAGCATTTCGGCAGCCAGGCTGTCGGCCACGGACTTCTCCAGGCGGAAAGCCTCCAGCTCCCGCAGGAGCGAATCCACGCGGCTGCGAAGTGCGGCGTTTTCCTTGATGAGCTTGCTCCGGGTCCTGAGCTCCTGGCCGCCTGCGGGCTGCAGGAGGCACAGTGTGAGGAATAGGGCCAATATAGTCTTGAAAAACTTCATAATCAAAATCTTATGCCCAGGCTGAAGCCGACCGCCGTGGAACCTCCGCCGGAGAATGCGTACTGCATGTCAGGTGTCATGATAGTCGGTCCCATCTGCATCGAGATGTCGTCGTTGACCTCGAAATCCTGCATGTACGAGAATACGTTGGCGTCGACTACCTGCAAGAGGTAGAATGCCGCCACTGCCAGTATCGAGTAGTCACGATACCGCCTGTAAAGGTCGCGGTAATAAAGAGCGGTCTGGGCGGAAATCCTGGCGTTGTATCCGCTGTCGGGCGTCGTGGCTTCGTTGTGTATCCGCTTGAAACGCTTGTAGTTGGTATGGTTCACGTCCAGGTAGTGGACGGCTCCGGCGAGACAGCCCCAATAGATGGGGACCTTCCATATCTCGCCGTTGTATACCTGCCCCAGGCCGGGAAGCAATACCGAATACATGGTGGCCTTGCCGGCATGGTGCGGGTTGTCGGTGGGGAAGGAGACCACTCCGTCCATCATGGTCCCCCAGTACACGAGTGCGCCTCCAGCAAACAGGAGCTTGCTGAGATTGTGCGAATGCTCGTCCACGGCCAGCGTGGTCTCGGGATTCAGCGCGAAGGCCTCTTCGTACGCCTTGAGGGATGTCTTGTATTTGTTGCGGTAGTAGAAACCGCCGCCGACGGTGGCTCCGAGGCCTCCGTATACGATGGGGAGCTTCCAATACTGCTTGTGGTATATCTGCTGTCCGCCGATGAACACCGCAGATCCTCCGGCGAGGGTGCCTATCTTGAGCTCCTTCTTGTGCTGGAGTCCGGCGAAATAATCGCGGAGCGAGAACAGGGCGGTGGAATCGGCCGGGGCCTCATCATCTCCTCCGAAGCCGTTCGAGAAGGCTTCGGACTTGAACTGGGCTGAGGACCGCGGCGCGAATGCCAGCAGGGCTGCCAGAACGAAGAAAAGGTATGCTGGCTTAAATCTGGGCATCGTCAAGGGCTTTCAGGAAACGCTGCACCTCGGCATCGGAGTTGAACTTGATGGTCATGGTGCCTTTCCCGCCGGAGCTGCGCTTCAGCGAAATGTCCTGTTCGAAATACTTGCCTATATGCTCCAGTACGCGGAAATACTCGTCCGGAAGCTCTTGGGTATACTCCGGGCGGCGTGCGTCGTCCTCGCGCGTGAGCTTGCGGACCTTGTCCTCCAGCTGGCGGACGGACAGGCCGCCCTTGACCGTCATATCGCACAGGTCCTCCTGGAGCTGGGGGTCTTCGACCCCGAGGATGACCTTGGCGTGTCCGACACTCAGCAGCCCGACCTTCAGGTCATGCTGGACCTTTGCGGGAAGCTTGAGCAGGCGGAGGTAGTTGGTCACCGAAGCGCGTTTCTTGCCGATACGGGAGGCCATCTGCTCCTGGGTGAGGTTGCACTCCTCGATCAGGCGGCGGTAGCCGAGGGCGACCTCGATGGGATCGAGGTCCTCGCGCTGGATGTTCTCGACGATGGCCATTTCGAGCATACTTTGGTCGGACGCGGCCCGGATGTAGGCGGGAATCATGTCCATGCCCGCGGCCTTGCAGGCGCGGAAACGGCGTTCTCCGCTGATTATCTGGTACTTGCCGTCATCGGTCCTGCGCACTGTGATGGGCTGGATGAGGCCGAGACTGCGGATGGATGCGGTCAACTCCTCCAGCGCCTCCGTGTCGAACGACATGCGCGGCTGGAAGGGATTGGGCTCAATCATTCCGGCGGGAATGCGCACGATGTCAGCGCTGCCGTCGGACTGGGTGCGGTTGCTGACTATCTCCTTGTTGACGTAGCCTACGGGCTTGCGCAGCTGGTCGAGGGCCGCGCTGTCTCCCAATATTGCTCCGAGACCTCGTCCGAGGCCTCTCGGTTCCTTGTTGCTCATACTGTCTGTGCTTGGGGTTCATTCCTCTCCATCACTTCGCGGGCGAGCTTGAGGTAGTTGCTGGAGCCATTGCTCATGATGTCGTAGAGGACGATGGGTTTGCCGTGCGAGGGGGCCTCGCTCAGGCGGATGTTGCGCTGGATGATGGTGTTGAACACCATGTCCTGGAAATGCTCGCGGAGCTGGTTCACCACCTGGGTGTGCACACGCGTGCGGCCGTCGAACATGGTCACGACGAAGCCCTCGACCGCGAGGTCGCGGTTGACTCCGTTCTGGACTATGCGGATGGTCTGCAGGAGCTTCCCGAGGCCCTCGAGTGCGAAGAACTCGGGCTGGACGGGGATGATGACCGAGTCGGCCGCAGTCAGGGCGTTGACCGTGATGAGGCCGAGGGAAGGGGAGCAGTCGATGATGATGTAGTCGTAGTTGTTACGGACCGGCTGGATGGCCTTCTTGAGTATGGACTCGCGCTCGTCCGCCTCCAGCATCTCGATCTCGACACCGACGAGGTTGATGTGCGACGGGACCATGTGGAGGCCGGCAAGCTCGGTCTGGACAAGGGCGTCCTCGATGCCGATGCGTCCTATCATCACCTCATAGAGGGTGCGCTTCTGGTCGCTGCCCGGCGAGAAGTTCAAGCCGGAAGTGGTATTGGCCTGAGGGTCAGCGTCGATGATCAGCACCTTCTTTTCGAGTACCGCGAGGGAGGCTGCGAGATTGATGGCCGTAGTGGTCTTGCCCACACCGCCCTTCTGGTTCGCTATTGCTATTACTTTACCCATAGTCAATCGGTCGAATTACTCCTAAGAAATGCAAATTTAACAAATTTATTCCACTTCTGCGGCTAT
>JAFYZE010000083.1 GCA_017548805.1 Bacteroidales bacterium | reverse complement strand
TAAACGTCACCACCAAGATGCATGAGGAGATGGCCCTGATCGGAGGCGAAGGCAACGGAGGAGTCATCTATCCCGCCAGCCACTACGGCCGTGACGCCATGGTCGGCGTGGGTCTGTTCCTCAGCAACCTTGCATACAAGGGCATGAAGGTCTCCGAACTGAAGAAGACCTATCCCCCGTATTTCATCGCCAAGAACAAGATATCACTCTCGGACAAGGCACTCATCGACCGCATACTCTCGCAGATGAAGGAAGTCTTCAAGGACGAGCGCATCAACGACATCGACGGGGTCAAGATCGACTTCGAGGCCGAGCGCCAGTGGGTGCACCTGCGCCGCTCCAACACCGAGCCCATCATACGCATCTATGCCGAGGCTCCTACGCAGGAGGCCGCCGAGGCCCTTGCGGCACGCGTGATCGACATTGCCGAAGGCATCATCAAGGGATAGGCCATGTTCTCTTTCAGGACCACGAGACTGGAGGACCAGCTGGACAAGGCCCTCATCGACGGGAAGGTCGCATGTTTTTGCACCCAGAACTGCTGGGACACCGCCTCCGGGCGCTACATGTATGACATCTTCCGCGAACGGGGCAACCTCGTGAAGGTTTTCAGCCCTTCCGACGCCGAGTTGAGCCCGGATACCGAGCACATACCTTTCAAGCGCGAAGACCTTGAGGGTCTCAATGCCATCGTGGTAGAGATCCAGGACGCCGGCGCGAGGTATTTCAACTACACACGCGACGTCTTCCACCTCATGACCGTTCTCCTCGAAATGGAGGACGGAAGAGACTACCCCATGGTCCCGTCACTTTATGTAGTGGACCACGACAATCCCGCCGGAAGGGTCGTGGAAGGTTCGATGCCGGTAGTGGACAATGAGCCATGGGTACCCAAGATCGCGCACCGTCACGGCCTGACCCTCGGGGAGCTTTGTCACCTGTACTACAACGAGATAGGCGCCCGTTTCCCTCTCCACATCATCTCCGCCCGCGCTACGGACACCAACAGGGTGCTGATGCCATGGACCATCGCCCCCGCCTCGGACATCCCGGGCATGTTCACATGCTACATGTATAGCGGCGGCGGCCTCTGGAACGGCACCAACATCACCCCGGGCATCGGAACTTCGCGTCCGTACGAGTACTTCGGCGCTCCGTTCATCGTGCCCGGGACGCTCGACTCCCCTCCCTCCCCGGAGGGAGTGATGATGCGTCCCTGCACCTTCAAGCCCGCCGCGGGCCTATACCGCGGGGAGAAATGCTCCGGATACCAGATCATCCTGGAGCCCGGCACCGAATACCATTCCCTTCTGCACATCGTACAGCTCATACGATATTTCAAGGACCGCTACTCGCAGTTCGCCCTCAAGGACGATTTCTTCTCCAAGCTCGCCGATCCCGTCATCGCCGAATACATCAAGGGAGGCATCACCTTCGACATCGTCCAGGAGCACGTCAAGCTCGAGGAACAGAAATGGATACGCAAAGCCAAGCGGTACGTCCTCTACGACGGGCAGCCGTACCGCATCAAATGATTTTCAATTCATTACCATGAATAAGTTAGTAGTTTTACTTGCATCCGCCCTTCTGACATTCGGATGCGCGTCCGTGATAGGCGACACCGCCGATTCTCAGGACAATCCAGCCAGCGTTCTTCCTGTCTTCAAGGCAGGTTTCGAGGACATGCGGACCAGGACGTCCGTCGACAGCAACCTTCACTTGTCCTGGACCGCAGACGACCGCCTCACCATTTTCTACATGAGTACGTCGAACGTACAATACCGTTTCGACGGAGAGACCGGGGACAATTCCGGCAGTTTCGAGCCCGTAGACAACTCTTCGTCTACCGGAGACGGACTTGCAGCGAATTATGCCGTCTATCCCTACTCTCCCACGACGGCCATCAGCGCCGACGGACTGATCACCCTGAACCTCCCCGCAGAGGAAGCCTATGGTGAAAACAGTTTCGGAGTGAACGCAAATACGATGGTCGCTGTGACGGAAAACACCTCCGACTTCTTCCTTCGTTTCAAGAATGTCTGCGGTTACCTCGTCTTCAAGTTCTATGGAGTCGGGACGATTTCGTCCATCAGCCTATCGGGCCGCAACGGAGAGAAGCTGGCCGGCGAGGCTGACGTGACGGCGGTATACGGAGATGTCCCTTCCCTCTCCATCCATGAAGGGACGAGTACCGAAACGATCGTTTTGAAAAGTGAAGAAGGCGTAACTATCGGTGAATCAGCCGATAATGCTACATTATTCTGGTTCGTGGTCCCGCCGGTGACGTTCTCCAAAGGTTTTTCCAGCACCGTCACCGATGTCAACGGCGCCTCCGCGAGTTTCCAGACTTCGAGGGAAATGGTCATCTCGCGCAATTCCTTAAGCCGCATGGCCGGGCTGATGGTCGACTTCTCGACCACGCCTCCCACCTTCGACAGCAACGGTATCGATGCTCTCGACGAGAGCGATTTTGAATGGTAAATGACTACTCCGATGAAAGCCATATACAGAATCATCATCGCTGCGGCCGCAACAGTTGCGGCGGCAGCCTGCGCCAGCGTCGAGGAATTCTTCCCGGCAGAACGGCAGTCATTGCTTTCCGGACAGGGAGACAACACTCCTTTGACCTTTACTGCATCCGTCGGAGTTGAAAG
>JAFYZE010000082.1 GCA_017548805.1 Bacteroidales bacterium | reverse complement strand
GAGGAGCATCTCGGTGTGCGGGGTCTTGCCGGTGCCGCCGGCGGTAATGTTGCCGATGCAGACGGTCGGTACTCCGGCCTCGCGGGTCTTGCATAGGAAGCCTTTGTCGTACAGGGCATGCCGTATGCCCAGGATGAGATAGTAAGGGAATAGAAGTACTTTGTCTATCATGTTCGCGCGTGGCGGAAGTTTTACAAAGTTACTAAAAAATCACAGACCATAGACGCTCTCCGACCCCTCCATCGTCACATTTCCCCATTTTTCTGCAATATAGTCGAGGGTAGCAAAGATTTCGGGGATATCCGTGCTGGTCACGAGCTTGATCCTGGTCTCCTTGAAGTCCGGCAGGCCCTTGAAATAGCAGGAAAGGTGCCGACGCATCTCGAACACCCCGCGGACCGGTCCCTTCAGGTCCAGGGACAGCTGGAAATGCCTCTTGGCCAGCGCCACACGGTCGATTACACTCAGTGTCGGCAGCAATTCGCCCGTGTCCAGATAATGCCTGATCTCGCGGAATATCCAGGGATGGCCGAAGGAAGCGCGGCCGACCATGATGCCGTCCACGCCGTAGCGGTCGAAATACTCCTTTGCCTTCTGCGGGGAATTGATATCACCGTTGCCGATGATGGGGATCTTCATCCGTGGATTGGATTTGACTTCTCCAATGAGGGTCCAGTCCGCTTCGCCTTTGTACATCTGCTGGCGGGTGCGGCCGTGTATCGTAAGCCCTTGGATGCCTGCATCCTGCAGGCGCTCAGCGAGCTCCACTATGATCTTGGAGCTCTCGTCCCAGCCCAGACGCGTCTTGACCGTCACAGGCTTGGACACTGCGTCCACAATCATCCTGGTGATCATCACCATCTTGTCGGGCTCGCGCATCATGCCCGAGCCGGCGCCGCGCCCGGCGATCTTGTTCACTGGACAGCCGAAATTGATATCGACCAGGTCACAGCCGTAACCGCCGCATATCTCTGCGGCATGGTCCGCCATCCTTGCGGCCTCAACCATCGATTCGGGGATGTTGCCGTATATCTGGATGCCCACCGGGGCCTCCTCCGGGATCGTGCGCATCTTGGCCTTGGCCTTGACCGCATCGCGGATCAGGCCGTCCGAGGGCACGAACTCCGTATACACCATCGCGGCCCCCTGCTCGCGGCAGAGGATGCGGAAGGACGCGTCCGTCACATCCTCCATCGGCGCGAGCAGCACCGGCCGCTCTCCCAGATCCAAGTTCCCGATTCTCATATCTTCCGCAAAGATAATCCTTTTCCCACAAAAAAGACGACCCCCTTTCGCAAGGACAGACATCTGACTCTGAACAAAAAGACGTTATTTGTTCAGAATCTATAGGAAAAACGGGAAATCTGAACAAAACCGCAGGATTTGTTCAGGGACGACGAAAAAGACAGGCGATATGGGAGTCGGGCGCTTCCATGATGTTCCAGGAAAGGACGGCGCCCGCAAAGCGGTGGCGCATCACGGCGTCCAGGGACTCGGTCACATAGGCGGGAGATGTAGGCGCGACACCTTCACGATAGTTGATCTCGATGCCCGGATAAACCTGGCAGGGGCAATCCGCCATAGCATCCAGCTGGGAGTCCAGGAAAGCGACATCCATCGCGAAATCCGGATATCCAGTTGCTTCAGGAACAGCTTTCCGCAAAAGGTCATACTCGAATCCCATCCCGGCCGGAGCGAAAGTCATACGATACAGCATCGGCTTTATGAAATCGGCATGACGGGCAAGAATATCGTAATCCTGGCCGACGAAAGGAGCCATGAACGGCGCAAACAAGTCCATTCCGACTTCGAGCCTCCGGCTACGGAGGCTGTCGGCGACCGAAGCGACCGCACCGCTGACAATGTGGCCCTTCGCCTTGAAAAAAGCGGCTGCTACAGGATTCTCGAAACAGAATCCGGATTCGGGAGAATATGAGGTGACTGACAGGAAGCTGTCACCCAGGGAAGCCCAGGCGTCTTTCACCTCCTCCAGATTGACACCCTCGGCAGCATAGCGTTCCGCACACTCCGGACAGCCGCAGCTGAGTACGCCGTTGATGCCGCCGACAAAGGACTGGGTGCGGATGCGGTCGAGAAAGACGCCGTCAAAGCCGCAGTCGCTGAAATGCCTGTCATACAGCGCAACTACGTTGCTGATATTAGCCGGGTCTGACGGGCAGTTGAAACGGAACCCTTCCCCGTCCGTCAGATCATAATTCGCCGGAGCCTCACCCCAGAGATCGACGGACGGCACATTGTCGCAGACTTCTTCCGTCTCGGCAAAGACGGGAAGCCACAACAGCATCTTGATGCCTTTGGCATGCAGATGCTCCCCTACCTGCCGGTAAATGTCCTTGTTCAGACTCCATCCTATGATGACCTTCTCTATCGGGATCAGGCGATTGACCGAATCAATGCGGTCTATGATGCTCTCCGCGGTGTAATCCGGAGAATTCCAACCGCCCAGGGATACCTGGACGATATATGCAGGCGCCGCCTGCTGCTCCCGGCACGAGCACAGGAGCAGCAAGGCGGCAACCAGTAAAACGAATCTTTTCATGGCGACACAGATAAAACTCGCCAATCTAAAGGAACGCTTGCGTCAGGCCTTTTTCTCTTTGAGTTCCTTTACCTTGGCTTTGGCCTTGCAGGCGGCCTCAGCCACCTCTTCCTTGGCATCGGCATAGACTTCCTTGGCCTTGTCCGAAGCCTTGGCGGCCGCTGCCTTAGCCTTGCAGGAGGCCTTTGCGCCTAGCTCCTTGGCCTTAACGGAAGCCTTGGCACCAAGTTCCTTGGCGTCTTCCTTGAGTTCGTCGCGGACCTGGTTCGCGGCTTTTTCAATCTTTTCTCCTGCCTTGCCGGCATAATACTGAGCCCTCTCGCCGAGGGTTACCTTACCGTCACCATTGAGGTCCATGGGGTTTTTAGTCTCTTCTGCCATAGTGTTAGTGTTATTTGATCTATACAACAAATGTAATGCTTTTTTGTCGGATTCCCATTACTTGACCAAAACTTCCATCAAGGGGCGATTGCTCACGACTCCCTTGTGCACCCTGTCGGCAAAGCCGAACTGGGAGTTGTACTCCCACAGCGAATATGGAATGCCCTGTTCGCGGCACAGGTCCACGACATCCTTGAGCCAGGCGAGACGCACCTCCTCCCCGCAGTTGACTAAGCAGCCGAACTCGCCGAGATAAAGGGTGAGGCCCTTGGACTTGGCATAGTCCACGGCCTCCTGCCACATCTGCCGCATCCATTCCTTGTCGTAAGAGTGATTGTACGGCTCGACGACGGCTTTTTCTTCATCGTCAAGCGCGGCATATACATCGTCCGGTATAAGCTGCCCGGGGTATTGCATCGGGCCGATGAAATGCAGGTCGCGCAGCTGTGTCCACGACGCCTGATAATGCGTGATGAGCAGCGGCTCGTAGAAATGGAAGGACAGGATGATGTTCCTGTCCCCCTCGGGGACAATAATGTTCTTGACGTGCCCGACCTGATTCTGCATGTTCGCGCCGAGCACGATGACACGGTCCTTTTCAGTCTCACGTATCATCGACACGACGCGGAGCATCAGGTCGGACCACTGTCCGTCGGTGGGCGCTACGGCTTCGTTCAAGATCTCGTAAGCGACGCTCGTGACGGGATAGTCGCAAAGGATTCCCTGGATGTCACGCCACATGTTGACGAGCTTATCCTGCTCTTCAGTGCTTTTCCACAGCGGAGCGTCATTGTCCAGGAAATGGAAGGACCGTAGGATATGGAGGTCGAAAATGACCTTCAGGCCATGCTTGATGCAACAGTCGATGGTCCTGTGGATGAGTTCCACAGTACTTTCGTTCAAGGTCATGTCCGTGTTGAACAGCTGCGCCTCGTCGACAGGGAGACGGATGTGGTCGAACCCGTTTGCGGCCAGCAGCTCAATATCCTCTTCGGTGAATATCTTCTCACGCTGCTCGCCCATCACCCAGCTTTGGGAAAGCCAGTTGCCGATATTGACTCCCTGAGCGAAATCAAACTCCGTAGCCTTGTCCTTGCAGCCGGTCAGTGCAACAACGACCATTGCCGCAGCAATCATAAACCTTTTCATAGCATGGAATACCGTTTGTTCCTGCAAGTTATAACTGTTTCATGAGAATCCCAAGAAGGAATCGGGAATAATTGTTTATCTTTGAGGTATGATGCATTCAAGATTTTTCAAGACAGCGTGGGAATACCTTATGGCTGCATGCCTGCTGCTGGGGCCCCGGACGGGTGTCCTGGCACAGGACTCCGCCGTCCGGGGCATCCCCGACGAAGTCTATTACCTGATGCCCGCCTTCGGGCAGGGCACAGTGTATCTTCGCGGGCAGGTGCCGGCACAGGGACAGATGAACATCTGCGCGCTGGACAACACTCTCAGATTCATCGATAAAGACGGAACGGAACTCGCCGCATCCAACATCGACAACCTCCTGAAAGTAAGGATCGACACGGTGACCTTCATCCTGCACGATGGTGCATTCCTGCGTCAGTATCCGGTCTCCGAGGATACCGGTATAGCCGTAAGGCGGGATATCAAGATCATCAGGGATGCGAAGCAAGGGGCATACGGAACCACTTCCCAGACCAGCTCCATCCGGGAACTCGGGACACTGTACACCGAGGGGGGATCCTATGAATTGAACAAGGAACGGGAGTATCCCTACAGGGTATCCAGTGTTGTTTTCATTTACAGCGGAGACACCGTCATGCTTCCCACGAAAAACAACATGCGTAAACTCTTCCCGTTGAAGAAGGACGAAATTGACGCATATTTCAAGTCCAACCGTTACTTCCCCGACGATGTAAGCGAGGCCTGCGAGCTGCTGTCACTCTGGGCGGGCCAGTAGTGCAATTTCCCATATTTTCGTTATATTTGTATACGAAAGCAGATTATAACCACATAATAACACTTCATTATGAAAAGATTTCTGATTCTGGCAGCAGCCGTCCTGTTCTCGGCCGGGCTGCTCAATGCCCAGACCCTGGGCAAAGATGCACGCTACTGCAATCCCCTCCCCATGGAGATCGGACAAGGAAGCGCCTCCGGAGACGTCAGCGTCTTCAAATGGGAAGGCAAATACTACATGTTCTGCACGGGAGGCGGTGCATGGGTTTCTTCCGACATGCTCAACTGGGAGTACCACTATGTGGCAGGTGTCCCTGTCGCGCCTGACGTGTGTCCCTACAACGGCAAGTTCTACATGACCGGCAACAGCTCGAACGTCTGGGTCGCCGACAATCCCCTCGGACCGTACGAGGTTCTCGGACAGTGGAAAGGCACTCCCGACCGCGAGCACGGCTGGAGCCAGGGCTTCGACCCGCATATCTACGTAGATGAGGACAACCAGCCCTACCTCTTCTGGCCCGGAATGGCCATCAGCGGTATTTATTCCGTCAAGCTCGACCCCAACGACATCACCCAGTTCGTAGGCCCCATCACGCACCATTTCAGCTTCAATCCCGACCATATCTGGGAGCGCCAGGGAGAGCAGAACGAGTTCCCCGATGTCGCCTGGATCGAAGGCCCGTGGATCTATAAGCTCAACGGTACCTATTACCTCCAGTATTCCGCCTCCGGCACACAGTGGAGGACCTATGCCGAGGGTTACTACAAGTCCAAGAATGTACAGGGACCCTACGAGTACGCATCCAACAACCCCCTGCTCCGCCGCACGGACGGTATAGTCACCGGTCCTGCACACGGCAGCATGGTGACCGGCCCTGACGGCAACATCTGGCAGTTCTACACCATCGTTCTCCGCAGCGGAGGACGCCGCATCGGCATGGACCGCGTGACCGTCGACAAGGACGGCAACCTGGTCTGCAACGTGACCGACACTCCCCAGTGGGCTCCCGGTGTCGTGAAGGATCCCGCCAAGGGAGATTCCGGCTCGCTCATCGTTTCCGTCGGCAAGACGACCAGGAGCACTGGTGGCGGAGCCCCCGGAGCAGCAAAGGTTGCTTCCAGCGAAAAGCCCGGCAGGGGCCCGGAATATGCCCTTGACAACTCGACTGCGACATGGTGGGAGCCCGCAGATGATGACGCCAACCCGACCCTCACCATCAGCCTGTCTCCGGCAGTTGACCGCGACAGGGTGCAGACATTCCAGATCGACGGTTCCCGCATCCTGTTCGGTGGCGGCGGCAGAGGATTCGGCGGCAGCGCGACTCCTCCGGTATTCAAGTACAAGATCGAGGTTTCGATGGACGGAGAGAGCTTCACCGAAGTGCTCAACACATCCGGCAATACCGTTCCCAGGAACGTGCTGTTCGACGAGATCAAGCCCGTCGAGTGCCGTTATGTCCGCCTGACCATGCTTGACTGGCCCAAGAGCAGCCCCCTGAGCATCCTTGACTTCTCCGTGTTCGGCAAGGCCACCGGTTACTCGCCTTCACAGGTCCCGGTCCCTACCCCGTTGAAAATGAACTAATTGTTTTAACCAATCATTAAACTATAAGAAATGAGGAAAACTGTCTTTTTATTCATGATGTTCGCAGCGTTTGCGGCATCAGCCCAGCAGCGGAACAACGTCGTCCCGTCGTTTGCTGGAGCCGTTGAAGATTTCAAGCCTAACGTAACCAACCAGCTGGGACATCAGTATCCCATGGTGAACTCCCAGGGTGCCGTACGCGCCCAGCTCCGTGCCCCTCAGGCCAATTCCGTCCAGCTGGACATCGGCGGCAGAAGGTACGAGATGGTCAAGGATGAGAATGGTGTATGGACCGGAACTTCCGATCCCCAGGATGTAGGCTTCCACTACTATCAGCTGAATGTCGACGGAGCGTCGGTGCCCGATCCCGGAACCGTTTATTTCTTCGGTGCCGGACGTTGGGGCAGCGGTATCGAGATCCCTTCCGCCGACATGGATTTCTGGCAGGTCAAGAACGTGCCTCAGGGCGCAATCGAGGAGAAGTACTACTGGTCCAAGGCTACCGAGAGCATGCGCCACTGCTATGTCTATCTACCCGCAGAGTACCAGAACAACCCCAACAAGAAGTATCCTGTCCTGTATCTCCAGCATGGAAATGCAGAGAATGAGCAAGGCTGGTCCGCTCAGGGCCACACCGGACAGATCCTTGACAACCTGATCGCCGAGGGCAAGGCCGTTCCGTTCATCGTGGTCATGGATTACGGCCAGGGCCAGAACATCCATCTGGTCGGCAAGTATGCCGAGCAGCTGCCCCAGCCCCAGCCGGGCCAGCGTGCCAATAACGATGGATTCTCGGTGGTCCTGCTTACGGACATCATCCCGATGGTGGAGAAAGAATATCGCGTGATCGCCGACGCCCAGCACCGTGCAATGGCCGGCCTGTCAATGGGTGGCGGCCAGACCCGCAGGATCACCCTTGCAAATCCTACCACATTCGCATATGTGGGCATGTTCAGCGGCGGCGTGATGAGCGTTGAGGACATCCAGGGCGCAGAAGGCTTCCAGAAGACCAACAAGGTCGTCTTCATGAGCAGCGGAAGCAAGGAGAATCCCAGGGTCATGGAAGCGGCCGCCAGTCTCAAGGAGATCGGCGTCAACGCCGTAGGCTATGTCTCTGAAGGCACTGCACACGAGTGGCATACCTGGCGCCGCAGCCTCTATCAGTTCGCCCAGCTCCTTTTCAAATAGGAGTTGGACAGCATTTGTAAAAAAAGACAGCTTGAGAGTTTCAAGCTGTCTTTTTTCATTTGTATTCAGTTCTTTATTTGTTCTTCTTGAAATCGCGGACTGTGAAGTAAACAGGCTTGCGCTGGTACTCGCTGTCGAAAAGGAGCGGGTAGTTGTTGGCACCAAGCCAGGAATCACGGTCACTGAGGTTCCAGAAGGTCACGCAAGAGATGTTCTTCTTGTACTTGCGCATGATCTCGAAGAGATCCTTGTACTTCTGCTCCTGCATCTGCTGGATCTCTTCGGTATATTTCTGGCCCTCGCCACGGCTGAACTGAAGTCCGCCGCCGGCCTCTTCGTTGATACGGATATCGAACTCGGTGATCTGGATATCGTCAACAAGTTCGAGATACATGTTGATAGCCTTTTCGAAATCTTCGAGAGTCGGGTTGTCGAAGATATTGTAGTGGCCCTGCATGCCGATGCCGGTGATAGGGGCGCCCTCCGACTGGAGTTTCTTGACCATATTGTAGATGTAGGTCCTCTTTGCGGGAGTCCAGGCGCTGTAGTCATTGTAGAACAGGCCGGCATTGGGATCAGCCTCGTGAGCCCAGATGAAGGCATTCTTGATGAACTCGTCGCCACAGAGCTGATAGGCCTGCGACTTGCGGAACGAATCCTCGTATGAAGCATCGATGTTGTCGGAGTCGCTCATAGCCTCGTTGACAACGTCCCAGCAGTAGATGACATCCTTGTAACGGTTGACCACGGTATTGATATGAGCCTTGAGGGAATCGTAGAACTCCTCCTTGCTGGCAGCGACATACTTGGGAACCTTGGTCATCTGGACGGCGGGAGCGCCCTCGGGGCGAGGACCACCGAAGCCGGGGAAACCGCCGAAACGGCCGAATGCAGGCCTCTCCACCCAAACGGTATCACCCTTCTCGTCCAGCTCGACGACGGCATTGCCGTTCTCGTCGTGCTTGGTGAACATCCAGGTGGCGAACTGGCTGTGCCATACAAGGTTGTGACCGCGCATCTTGATGCCATGCTCACGGCAGAAGTTTGCGATGATATCGGCCTTCTCGAAATTCCACACACCAGCCTCGGGGTGGATCTCACCGGGCTTCATGCAGTTCTCAGCGGTGATGCTGTTGAACTCCTTGAGGATGATGGCTGACTGGAGGGAGTCTGCGACATTACGCTCGGTAACGGCGACACCGATCTTGAAATAGTTCTTGTAAGCGTCCTTGAGACCAGGGTCCTTGGGGCCGCACGCACTCATCAATGCTACAGATGCGATGAGGGCGATAATCGATAGTTTTTTCATTGGGAAAATAATGATGGATTCTATATTATCAGATGTGGGACTTAGCAGATTCGAACTGCTGACCTCTTGCGTGTGAAGCAAGCGCTCTAAACCGACTGAGCTAAAGTCCCGTGAGCCCGGTTTTCAATACCGGACTGCAAAGATAGGGTTTTT
>JAFYZE010000081.1 GCA_017548805.1 Bacteroidales bacterium | reverse complement strand
ATCTCGTCTATGTCCAGGACAACCGCGGCACCTCCAACCGGGGCGCGGCCTTCGAAAAGGCCATCAACCGCCAGTGCGGCCAGGCCGAAATGGCCGACCAGATGGTGGGTATCCGTCGTCTCCTTGAGCTGCCGTATGTCGATGCCTCCCGCGTCGGCGTCCACGGCTGGAGCTACGGCGGCTTCATGACCATCTCCCTGATGACCAACTACCCGGATGTGTTTAAGGTAGGCGTCGCCGGCGGCCCCGTCATCGACTGGAAATGGTACGAAATCATGTACGGCGAACGCTACATGGACACCGAAGCGACGAATCCCGAAGGCTTCGCGAAGACCTCGTTGATTAACAAGGCGAAGGATCTGCGCGGCAAGCTCCTGATCTGCCAGGGCGCCGTGGACAACACCGTCGTCTGGGAGCACTCCCTCAGCTTTGTCGAAGAATGCATTAGGCAGAATGTGCAGCTCGACTACTTCCCCTACCCGACCGACCAGCACAACGTCGGCGGCCGGCGCAGGATCCACCTGATGGACAAGGTCACCATGTATTTCGAAGACTATCTATAGGCTTGTAACTCAGCTACTTAACTAATGAGAGGTGCACCTGACGGTGCACCTCTCTATTGTTATTGCATTGATTTTTAGTGAATTACTCTACCTTCTCGAAGATGATGATGTACTCGATCGGAGCAAACATGAACCGATCGATATCTTCATAATGATAATCTGTGAGCGGAACAGGATTGTCCATCAGATGGAAATCTAAGGCAAAGCAACCCGCCGGAATCTCCCGCGTCTTATTATTCGCAAAAGTATAAGTGCCCGGGGTCAGGAATGTAGCCTCGTGCCCATTAGCAAGAGTCGCTTTCATCGTGGCAAAATCGAGGGAGAACTCGTTCTCTCCCTTCGGAATCTGATCATAGTACTGGGACAGGTCGGTATCAATATAGTCGGGGAATTTGGTGCCCTTCCAGATATAGTTCCAGAATTCGCCATCGGCTCCAGGACCCCAATCAATCGTACCGGCAGCACTGGCCGCAGTGAAGGACGTCACCTTAATGACAAGATCATTGTCAGATTCTTTTTTAACTGAACTGTCCCAGTCCCAGCTCTTGTCAATCGGGCTCACGAAAGCCGGATCTCCGCCGGAACCACCGAGAACCCAGAGACCGAAAGGAGCACTGTTGCCGCCATAGACGTTCCACTTGCCGGGCAGATTCATGAAGTCGAATTCCTCCTCATACTTGAAATCGGCATCCGTCGTGCGGGAAGCCTCCGGCACCTCAAAGTCGGCTGGCATCTGCTCCAGTTCGATGAAGAGGGCGCGCGGCTTGCCGGCGATGACCTGATAGTCCGTGTACATGTAATCACCCCAGTTATCCGTTCCGCCCGTGATCTCAAACTTCAGGGCCTGCGTTTCAATCGTCACGGATTTCTCCGGCTTCGTATTCGGCATGACATAAGTGCCCGGGCCAACCCAAGTCGCCTTCGTCGAGGTACCATCTGCCCTGGTGAGCGTCACAGTGTTTCCGTCGATGGCAAACTTGCCGGTCGAAAGCGGCAGGACGTCGTAGAACTTCCTAAGATCCAGATCCTTATGCGTTGCGGGATTCACGCTGCCGGAATAGATGAACCACCAGTTGCGGGCATCTTCGCCAGCGTAATTGACGAAGGTTCCGTCCTCGCCAATCTGGTAGTAATTGTCCTTCAGCGCCGTGATACCGCGGTTGTCATCATTGTTAAAGTAATTGGGTACAGTGAGAAGGTCGATGACCTTGGTTCCGCTGTACTCGGGACCTGTACCGCCCCACAGCCACATATGGCTGATGCGATACGTGCCGGGCGCTCCCGCCGGCTCCTCATTGACATCGACCGGGGCCATCTTGCTCAGGTAGTTGCGCTTGATGGTGACGGACTTGGCCGTGGACTTTTCAAAGACGCCGCCGTCGTGGTTGACCGTGACGGTGAAGCCCTTCGAGAAGGTCACCGGCGGGACCACGAACCAGAAATCGACACCCTCCTCCGCCGTCGCGCCCAGGGCGACCGGTTCGGCACAGGTAAGGGTGATTTCTGTCGATGCGTCCTCGGCCATCGCTAAAGCTCCCGACATCGACACGGTAGCCTTACCCGCGATCTTTTCGTTGTTGTTGCCCTTCAGGGTGATGGAGTTCACCGAGGCCCCGCCGTACAGGCTGACCTTCAGGAAACCGCCGAGGTTCTTGAACTGCAGGTTGTCATCGGCACCCAGGGAAATCATCGTGTTGGCACCCGGGCCGAAGGACTTTTCCGCATACGCCTGCTCCGCGGGCAGCGTCAGGCTCAGCCCGCTACCGGAAACAGAAGCACTTGACTGATAAGGATATAAAGCCACGACATACGGGATTGTGGCACCCGTCGCGCCGCCGCCATTATCGACCTCCCGGAACTCACCCGATGCATCCCCGGTCTCCCCGGTGAACACAAACTCCTGGTTGACCGTCGATTTATTGAAAAGGCTGATGCGGTCGTCGGCATTCCAGCGGAGGTACAGGTCCTCATTGACATAGACCCTTGTCCCCTCCTCGACCGCCGGCTGCTCGAACGAAGCGAAAACCTTCCCGCTTCCGAGCTTCACAGTCTCGAACTCCTTCTCCTGAACGGAACAGGACGCCACCACCGCCGCGGCAGCCATCCCCAAATACAAAGCAATCCGTCTCATATCCTTCCCCTCCTTACCACTCAATTTCCGGATCATCCCCACCATCAATGGGCTCAAGATTGGACTGCAGGAACGATACCTCCTGCCTCATCTCAACAACTCTCACACAAGGCGCCTCATAGCCCCCCTGCGTCAAACATGTTTCGGTGTATTTCATATGCGGTAACTGATTTAACTACAAAAATATAAAATCTCCCTTGAAAACACAAAACGATTCCCTTGACACTCAACAAAAAAGCACCCGCATCACTGCGGGTGCCGAACGTTATGGAGAAGTTTAAGCTTAGTTTTCTTCTTCCAGTAATGCAAAATGCAGGCCGTCGAGCTTGTTCCATTCGCCGCGGGTGAAGTCGGGCATCACGACGGGCATGGAACCATGGTTGATGGAAACCTCGGTGAGTTCCACGAGGGAGCTCCATTCGGCGGCGTCGTAGACGTCCTGATCCAGCGGGAGACCGTGGTGCAGGCAGTAGATGAGGCGGTAGTCCATGATGAAGTCCATGCCGCCGTGTCCGCCGACCTCCTTGGCCTTCTCGGCGATACCCTTGGCGATCGGGTGTTCGTAGGCGGCCATCAGGGCGTCGCGCTCGGCGTCGCTCATGTACTCTTCGGCGTCCAGGTCGTCGTAGGCGACGGGAGCCTTCACCATGTCGGCCCCCAGCGCGAGTCCCTCGTTCGGATACTTATTGGCAAAGCCCTTGGTACCGGTAACCTGGTACATGCGGTTGTACGGACGGGGGGTGACCACGTTGTGCTCCACGAGAATGGTCTTGCCCTTCTCGGTGCGGATGAAGGTCATGGTGTTGTCACCATTGGCATATTTCTCCACGACACCCTTGCCGTAGCGCTTATCCGCGATTTCCTGACCGTTGAAGGCGTCCGTGTCCATGGACACGAGCACATTCATCTTGTCGCCGCGGTGGATGTTGATGTCCTGGCAGACGGGGCCGATACCGTGGGTCGGATAGACGTCACCGTGGTGGTCCTTGTTGTAGGTCATCCGCCAGTCGCCCTGGTACTGGTCCCAGTACGGATCCAGGTT
>JAFYZE010000080.1 GCA_017548805.1 Bacteroidales bacterium | reverse complement strand
CAGTTTCTGCTTGGGCTTCTGGCTTGTCCTTGTGCTGCTGCCGGCAAAGCTGGCGTCAGTGATAGTCATTGGGGTCCTCTTTAAAACGCGTGCAAAGATAACAATTTTCCAGCAATTATTTTCCTACCTTTGCAAGGAAACGCGGCCTATTTTTCATGGAAAGGGAGTACATAGACCTTTATACCTTGCAGAACAGTTTGAAACTGGGTCTGGAGGACCTGTTCCCGGAGAAGATCTGGGTGCGGGCAGAGATCGCGTCTGTCAGCCTGAAGGCCAACGGCCACTGCTACATGGACCTGTCCCAGAACGGTCCGGACGGCATCGTCGCCCGCGCGAAAGCGGTTATCTGGAGGTCCAAGTACTATGCCCTCAACCAGTTTTTTACCGCAGCCACCGGCTCCCCCCTGCAGGCGGGCATGTCGGTACTTGTGCGGGTGCAGGTAACTTACAGCGAACTGTACGGCCTCACCCTCACGGTGGACGACCTCGACCCTCAGTTCACGCTCGGCGAGCAGGAGCTCGAGAAGCGCCGCACCATCGCTAAACTGGAGGAGGAAGGGCTCCTGGACAAGCAGAAGGAGCTTGTGCCGGCGGCGCTGCCGTACGCGCTTGCCGTCATCACGGCGCGCGATGCCGCCGGCTACGGCGACTTTTCCCGCCACCTCCACGGAAACGAATACGGCTTCGCCTTCAGGACCGACCTCTTTGAGGCCACGATGCAGGGCGCCGGCGCGCCGGCATCGATAGTGGACGCCCTCGACCGCATCGAGAGCGCCGCCACCGCCTATGACGCAGTGCTCATCCTGCGCGGCGGCGGCTCCGTACTGGACCTTTCCTGCTTCGACGACTACGGTCTCTGCTGGCGCATCGCACAGTGCCCTATCCCGGTCTATACCGCTATAGGCCACGACCGCGACCGCCATGTGGCCGACATGGTGGCCCATGTCAGCGTCAAGACCCCCACGGCCCTGGCGGACGAGTTCATAGACTGCTACATGGCCGAGGACGAGCGCATCAGCGCCTTCGGCGTGCGGCTGCGCCTGGCGTTCCTCAACAAGGTGAACGCCCTCTCGTCGCGCGTCGACCTGCTCGAAGCCAGGATTCAGGCGGCGGACCCGCGTTCCATCCTGAAACGCGGCTACATCCTCGCCGCGGACGCCCGCGGACGGGTCCTGAAGTCCGCCGGCGCGGCCTCCCCCGGCGACAACATTTCGTTGATGTTCGCCGACGGCACCCTCGACTGCGAGGTCAAATCAAGGAAATAGCTATTCCTTCGGATAACGGACGGTGAAGCAAGCCCCCTCGAGAGAGAAGGACTTGGAGTATGCGATGTCCGCACCGCACTTCTCAAGTATGCTGCGGCAGATCGCGAGTCCGAGGCCGGTTCCGGCACTCTTGGTAGTGAAGTTCGGGGTGAAGAGCTTCGGCTGGTTCTCCGGCTTCACGCCCGGGCCGTTGTCCTCGAACACGATGTCGTAGAATCCTTCCTTCGAAGAATTGCGCAGCGAGACCATGATGCGGCCGCGCACCGGCTCCCGGCCGGCGTCCGCCGCCTCCTGCTGCTGTATCTCTATGGCCTGCACGGAGTTGGTGATCAGGTTCACGAACACGCGCGTGAGCTGCGGCTTCGGCCCCATCACCGCGGCGCCTTCCATCCCGACATAGGTGAATTCGATGTTGTCCTTGTTGTCGAACATCGATATCTCCTCCTGCAGGAGGGTATCCAGGTCTATGCGCGAAGGCTCCTCGGTGTAGAGCTTTGCGAAGGTCGAGAACTCATTGGCGGTGTCAGTGAGGATGTCGATATGGTCGAGAACGACTTTCGCCACCTCGTCGAACTTATCCTCCCATCCTTCCGCCCCGCGCTGCTTCAGGCGGATGAGCCGCTGCAGCTGGAGCTTCATGGGGGTAAGCGGATTCTTGATCTCATGCGCCACCTGGCGGGCCATGGCGCTCCATGCCTTGTCGCGCTCGGCCTGCGCAAGCTTCTTGGTACTTTCGGCCAGGTCGTCCACCATCAGGTTGTATGCATCCACGAGGTCCGATATCTCGTCCTTACGGTCGTACTCGATATACTCGAAGTTGTCGATGTTCGTACGGTTCATCCTGCGGCCTATCTCCACGATAGGGGCAAGCATCCTGTCCACCAGCGTGCCCGACATGAAACGGGCCAGCAGGAGAAGGATAAGGAATACCGAGATGATGGTGACCAGATGCATTACGGCCTCCATCTCGAAGTCATAGTTCTCGTCCGTATACGGCGAGCAGAGTATGGCGACCATGCGGCCGTTGTCGTTGAAAAGCGGCGCGTACAGCGAGTAGTAGCGCTTCTGTCCGATGGTCTCCCTGTTGATGAAGTAGCGCTTGTTGCGGTAGACGATGTTCTTGTATGCGTCCTCGTCCATGCGGTCGCTCACCAGCATGCGGTCGAACACGTCGGGAGCCGTGGACTTAAAGGCCTTGCCCTGCGGGGAATACAGGGTGATGTCGGCCTTGGACATGTTTCGGACGTTCTCCATGAGGCCGTTGAGCTCCTGCGGATTGATCTGGCGGTAGTCGTCCACGTAGCGGAAACTGCCCGCCAGCATGGCCTGGATGGAGTTGACCTTGTCGGACATCATCTCCTGCCTGTTGGCGTCGTTGCGCTCGTAGACGAAGAATACGCTGACGGTGGCCATGGCTATAAGGGTCACGATCAGCGAGGCCATCAGCACGGAACTGATGCGGTTCTTGTAGTACAGCGCCTTGAAGACACGCTGGCGGCGCCTCGTCAGGGCAACCAGCGAGAACAGCAGGAATGCGAACAGCGCCAGGAACACCACCGCCACGGCGTAGTTCATGATGCCGTCCTTCTTCCTGGAGATGATGACGGTCTCGTCCTCCTCCACGTCGGTCACGAAATGCACATACCCGTCCTGGACCAGGCTTGAACTGCCCCAGGCCGAGGCCTGCAGAAGGTCGTCCGGCAGCAGCGTCGGATAGGCGAAATTGCCTTTATAGCTGACGAGGTTGCGTTTGGCGTACTTGGCGTAGGAATAGCGCGGAGGGAGGTTGACCTGTCCCGGGTCGGTGATGTCGAGCAGGGCGGAATAACCTCCGTACTCACGGCTGGACTTTGGCTCCACGCCTACCAGCAGGTAGGAGACCCCGTATCTCTGACTGAAATAAGTGAACAGGCCGGTGTAGCGGGGATGGCCGGATATGGAGGTGGTATAAAAGAAGCGCGAAGTGTCATGAATCTTGACACCGGAACGTATCCTTTCGTTGAAATAGGCCAGCAGGGCGGGGTCCCGTTCTTCGGCGCCCATGATCACAACGGACACATCATAGTCCTGTGAGACGCTGTACAGGTAATTGTCGACGATGCGGTTCAGGATGGTCGGCGCCGAACTGGGCAGCACGGAGAGCGAGGCGATGAAGAAATCGTCGGAGATGGGCACCTCCACGCGGCGCAACTGCAGTTCGAGCGAGATGTCCCTGTCCACGGACAGGCGGTTGGCCCAGACGTCGATGCGGTTCTGCTCCTTGCGGAAACCGAGGCTCGCGGAAGTCACCACGAAATAGACGCCTATGACCAGCGCGAAAACCGTCCTGTTCATGCCCGTGAACGAATCGAAATGCAGCCCCGCAGCCGACTTGAACGCCGGTCTCAGGAACTGGGCCAGCAGGGGGATGCTGACAAGCATCGTGAGGAACGAAACATATACGAGGGCGCTGTACACCGTAAGGTCGTTCAGCTTGTACAGTTCAAGGTTGATGTTGGAGTTCAGCACTATGCTGCAGAAAGCCTTGTGGGTATACAGGGCGATGAGCACCATCGCGATGCCCGCGACCAGCGGGAACGCAACACGCACCAGCCCCGAGCGCACCCGCACCCTCTGGATGCGGAACAGCTCGCGGCGTATCAGGTAGAAGCACAGCGTGACCGCCAGTATGGCCATGTTGATGATGAGGACGGCTCCCAGCGAATAAAGGACCTGTCCGTCGGCATACAGCGTAGGCGAAAACAGGTAGGAACTGTTCCTGGCACCCATTCCCCATACGTAGAAGAAGGACGTGGCAGCGAGGATGGAAATGAGCGCCGTCAGGAAGCGTCGCTTCGTACGGCGCGCGGACAGGAACACGAGCATCGCCGTCACGAACAGCGCCAGGGAGAGCCACACCAGGTAGGAATTCGCCATCGGAGCGCCCCTGAGCGTCTCCTGGAGCAGCTTGAAGAGCGGCCTGCCGTCCAGGCTGACCGTGGAGCCTCCGCTGGTCGACAGCGGCTCCACGGAGAAGCGGTCATCCAGATGCAAGACCGGATTGGCGTGATTGGAACTGCGTCGGTCCATCGCATCCGTCACTTCCAGGCCCCCTATGACCTTGCATTCGTTGCGCGCGACCATCTTGACAAGATACCAGCCCTGGCCTATGTTCAGGAAGGCGGCCTGGTCCGTGAGGTCGGCGAACGGCGAAGTGAAGTTGTTGTTGGGGTCGGTCAGGCGCTGGAAAAGCATGCGCGAACGGATGTCGTCGTTCAGGACTATGAAGGTATGGTCCCAGGACTGCAGGACATTGTCCACATAGCGGTAGACGACCATGTCTGATGGGAGATTGTCAAGCTCCATCCATTCGTTCCAGTTGCCGTCCAGGGCCTGCTGCATGTAAGCGTCGAGGCGCGCCATTCGGCGTGCGAGGACCTTTTCCACGCGCCTTGCGGCCTGTTCGGTATTGCCCGGGGAATGGTCGATCGCGGTAGTCCATACCAGGACGAGGACGCTGAGTATCAGCAGCCCCCATGACAAGTAGTCTCTCCAGGTATGTCTCTTTCCGCCCATGCTTATTCGTGATGATAAGGTTCTCCGCGCAAGATGGTGAACGCGCGATAGAGCTGCTCTGCAAAAATCGTTCTAACCATCTGGTGCGAGAAAGTCATTTTCGAAAGGGAGAGCTTGGAATCCGCCCTCGCATACACCTCGTCGGAGAATCCGTACGCGCCTCCGATGACGAAGACCAGGTCCCTGGCGCCGCGGGAAGTCCGCGCCTCCAGCCAGGCCGCGAAGTCCAGCGAGCGGAACTCGCGGCCGCCCTCGTCCAGCAGGACGACCTCGTCCGAAGGCCGGAGGCACTTCAGGATGAGTTCGCCTTCGCGGGCCTTGATCTGCGCGCGGTCAAGCGCGGAGACATTTTTCAGTTCGGGAATCTCCTGTACCTTGAAGGGGGCATAGTGGACCAGCCTGGAAGCATAGGTGTCCAGGCCTTCCTTGACCCACTTGACGTCGGTCTTTCCTACGGTGAGCAGGGTTATCTTCATTCCGCGCGATACAGTCTCCGCAAAGATAGCAACGTGGCTCAATATTTGCAATGAAAATCTCCTTGATATGAAAGCTTTGAACAAAATAGCGGTTTGTCTGCTGGCCTTCCTGATGTGTCTGAGCCTCAAGGCGCAGAACGACGGGAACGACATGTTCGTACCCATTGCCAAATACCTGTCGGCGGGCAGTGCAGAGAGCCTCTCCGCATGGTTCGCGGACAATCTCGAGATCTCCGTGGTCTCGTCCCTGACCAATTCCAGCAAGAGCCAGGCCAAGCAGATACTCAAGTCGTTCTTCGAGACCTATACTCCCCGCAAGTTCGAGATCAGCCACATCGCCGGCCGGTCCAACATGAAGTACGCGCTCGGCACGCTCAATGCCGGAGGCGAGACCTTCAACGTCACCATCTTCGTCAGCGTACGGGACGGTGACTGCAAGATTCAGCAACTTAAAATCGAGCGGGTCCAATAGTTTGGCACGGGACTTGCTTTATCAAAAAGCAGATCGTTTAAGACTGTTTTGGTTAATAAGTTGGTTTATGAAAATGAAAAGCCCCGCTGCGACAGCGGGGCTTTTCATTTTCAGTCCGTGTAGTACTTGAATATCATCGGCGCGAAATTGTTCAGGAAGTGTCTCCATATATTCCAGTCGCGCCCTCCCGTCATCACATAGAAAGTATGGTCGAGATGGATGTACGAAAGCGTCTCATGCAGGGTCTGCGACGGGGCGTACGCCACCTGGTCCATAGTGCCGCATCCGGTCCAGAACAGCTTGATCCCCGCCTTCTTGATCCTCAGGAAATCGTCCGTGAGATGGCCGTTGTCCACCACGCCGCAGCTCAGCGGCAGGACGAAATCAAAGAGATTGTTGTACATGACGGCAGTATTGATGACCGTGGTACCGCCGGCTCCTATGCCGCAGGCGGCGCGGGCGGACTTCTTGGGAATCGCCCTATAGTTGGCCTGGACGAAGGGTATTATCTCGTTCACGAAACTGCTCATGAATACGGATGAGGACGCTGTGCGCGAAGTGCGAACCTCGGGCAGGCCGAGGCTGGGCGCCGCCTGCATTACGGGATCGCAGTTGGGCATGACGGCTATCATCGGCACTGCGCGTCCGGTCTCGATGAGACGGTCGAGCACCTGCGCGACGCGCCCCATAGTCAGCCACGCCTCTTCATTGTCCCCCTCGTCGTGGAGAAGGTAGAGCACGGGGTACTGCTTGCTTTTGTCGCGTCCGTAACCGTAAGGGGTATAGACCGCCATGCGGCGGTTGGTACCCATGAGCTTGCTGTCGTACCATACGAACGAGACTTCTCCCCGGTGCGAAGCCTGAACATAACCCTGCGAGCGAGGGCCGTCCACGATGAAGAAATTGCGGTAGTCGGTGCCGTGGTACTGGACGTTATTGTTCGAAGGGTCCAGCGACGGGACGCCGTCCGCGATGAAACGGTAGGTATAGAAATCGCCCTGAAGCCCGAACATCTTCAGCTCCCACACGCCTTCGCGCTTGGTCATGGGCACCGGCGCCTGTGACCAGCTGCCGTCCACACGCACGTCGGACAAATATTCTCCGGCGAAACGGAGAATGACCGTATCACCAGCCATCTCCGGCGAGACGATACGTTCCGGAATGCGGAAATTGGTGAAATTCTGGGCGGACAAAGGAAGTATCGCAGTCAAAAGCAGGACCTGCAGGAGAAAAGAGCGTTTCATTGACATCCTTAAATTTTTCCAAATATACTTAAAAAGCCGGGATTAATTCCTACCTTTACGGGAGTTAGTAGTAGATTTATGCTCGGAACCATTGTCAACACCGGCTGCATCATCGTCGGTTCGCTCGTCGGGGCCCTGTTCAAGAAAGGTCTCGGCGAGAAATATTCTACTACACTCTTCAACGCAATGGGCCTTGCTTCCCTGGCGCTCGGCGCCAATTCATTCGTGCAGAACATGCCCAAGAGCGAGTTCCCCGTGCTCTTCATCCTCAGCCTGGCCATAGGCGGGCTGATCGGCACGGCGCTGGACCTGGACGGGCGCGTGAAGCGGCTCGTCGCGCAGCGCACCGGCGAGGGCCTCGCCAAGGGCCTTATCTCCGCCTGTCTGCTCTACTGCATAGGCACTTTCTCGATAGTGGGCCCGGTCCTGAGCGCATTGAACGGCGACAACACCTTCCTGTACACCAATTCCACCCTGGACCTGGTCACCTCTATGGTGTTCGCGACCACTTTCGGCATCGGAATGATCCTGGCCGCCCCAGTGCTATTCTGCTGGCAGGGGATGTTCTACCTGATTGCTAAACTCGCCTCCAACTCTCCCCTGCTCCAGGGCACGCTCGTGAACGAGCTCGCCATAGTCGGAGGAGTGCTGATCATCTCCTCCGGCCTCTCCATCCTTAACATCAAGGACTGCAAGACCCTCAATTACCTGCCCGCACTTCTGGTGCCTGTGGTCTGGTTCCTCGTAAAAGCCATTTAATATTAAGTGTTTTTCCGCAAAAGATTATTATCTTTGGAAAGCATATAATTCATATGAAAGATACAACAAAAGCTTTTTTCAGGCATCTTCTGTCGGTAGTCCTGGGTATAATCATCACGTTCAGTGTCCAGGGCATCCTCGACCGCGCCCGTGTGCAACGCGAGGTGAGCTCCGCCCTTGAACTTGTCCGCGCCGAGCTTGTGGCCAACATAGACGACATACATACCATGTCGGAACATATGAGACAGGAACGCAAGTCCGCGAAGTATTTCCTGGACAACCGCCTGACCCTTGCAAAGTGTCCGGCCGACTCGATTTATTACCATACGGGGGTCATCTTTGCGGAAGCGTCCATCACCATGACCCACGACGCCCTGGAGCTGCTCAAGATGTCTTCCCTCTTCCAGAAGATCGGGGACAACGAAACGTCGATGAAGATCATCCGCGCCTACGACTCCTGCGAGTATGCCGTGGCCAACCTCAACAGCCATATCGCCACCCGCAACGAAATGGTTGATAAATCCATCAACGAGTCCAACGTGCGGAGATTGGCAGGAAACGGCGTCATAGACATCAAGGAATACATCAAGACCGGCTACGGCCAGTATGTCATACGCTGGCTGAGCAGCCAGGTAGGACCCGAATACTATGCCGACGTGAGCGACCTCGATGCCGCCATTACCGCCATTGACAAATACCTCAGCGGCAAGCCTAAACGCAGATAATCCTCCTGATAATTATTCATAACTCATAACAGCCATGAAAAAAACACCATCAAAAGTCGTCATCATCCCCCAGACGCCTACCGGCAGCAAGGGATCCCAGGGGCAGTCAGAGCCGCCCGTAGGCCAGACCAATTCCGGAACCCCCGAGGAAGAGAATGAAAAGCCGGAAGAGGCCGAGCCCACCAAAGCTCCTGCCAAATAGCCTTTTGCCCAAAGGCCTTCGATAAAAAAGCACAGGCATTGTCCTGTGCTTTTTTTTTGCGCGTATGGTGTCAGTTGGAAATGGTAAGGTCTTTGACGCTGTCCTTGTACTTCCTGGAGATGGGGAGCTGGGTGTCGCCGATATAGAGGATGTCGACGTCTATGCCGGTCACGGCCTTCCTGTTGACGAGGTATGAGCGGTGAATGCGTATGAAGTAGGGCTCAAGGATGGCTTCCCATTGGGAGATGGGGGTCTTGTTCTTGAAGCGCCGTTCCCCGGTCGCAACGACGGTGGTCACGGAATCATTGGACTCCACGTAGAGGATCTCGTCGAGCTGCAGGCTCACCGGCTTCCTCCCCGAAATGAACCTGATCGGGCCCGGCTCCTCAGGCCGCTTCCTGTCCAGCCAGGACTCGAAGAAATAGGCCCCGGCCGCAAGCGCCGTCAGGATCAGTGCGATGAAGACGGGATTGGTGAGGGGCTGCGGGATCTCCTCCATGTTCAGGAACCTGCCGTTCTGGCCTTCCCTAAAGGTGAGGATGTAGAAATGGGCTACAAGGAAGAGCAAGATTTCCGCCAACAGGATTCCAAGGATGATGAAAACCGCATCCCTGATTCCGGACCTCCTGTCCTTGAAATTAACTTTCGGGAAAAAGAACTTGGCCGCCAGGGCTCCAGGAAGGAACATCGATCCGACGAACAGCGCTTCAGGAAACTTGTAGTCAAAGCTGGAGAGGATGATCGCCACCAGGAGGGTGGAGACTATCCAATACGATATGACCAGCAACCGTTTCATCGCTGCACAAAAATAGCATAAAAATCGTTCCCCTGCCACCTCCGGAGCGTGAAAATGGGGTTTTAGCATCCCTTCGTGGGGTTTCAGTTTGGAGGAAAGACGGACCTCTGCTACCTTTGCTGCAGAAAGTCTAACCCATTAAAACAATAGTCGTATGTTCAAACTGTTTATGCAAGGAGGAGCCGGATTCATGACCATCCTCACCATTCTTCTGGTCGGCATTTTCTTCGCTGCATGGAAAGCTCCCCGCTGGGTCAAGGAGATAGGCAACTTCGCCATGGTGTTCGGATTCCTGACATACCTTATCGGCCTTTTCCAGATGTTTAACGCGTTTCAGCAGGTTGCAGATGGTCTGGGAGATAATGTCAGCGGTCTTTTCGACCTGATTTCCCCCAACGTTTTCTTCGGCGGGATGAAAATCGGCCTAATCCCCGTCTTCTACGGAGTGATCATCTACCTCATCTCCCTCGTTGTCAGGGTCATCCTCAAACCCCGCCTCTAAACCCGCCCCTACCCGCACAAAAAAAGGAGACAAGCTCTTGCGAGCTTGTCTCCTTGTGCGGTAGGTGAGAGTCGAACTCACACACCCCAACGGGCACTACCCCCTCAAAGTAGCGTGTCTACCATTTCACCACTACCGCATGGTTTGGGACTGCAAATATACGGCGAATTCTTGAAAACGCAAATTTTTTATTGAAAACTTCAGTCGCCGATGACGGACTGGAGATATGCGCATTTGTCGGGATTGCCGAGGGTCTTGCCCTTGTCGCAGGAAAGCTTGATGCAGTCGTGCCACTCGCGGAGCTCGGTGATGCGGCCTCGGGTGAGCTTGACGACGATGTTCATCGGCTTGCAGTTCACGACGTCACAGGTCAGGAAGGTACCTACACCGTAGGAGTCCTGGACGCGGCCCGCGCAGTACTTGTGGATCTCGATGGCGCGTTCGATGTTCAGGCCGTTGGAGTACACCACCTGCTTGGTGGCCGGGTCGATGCCGAGGGACTTATACTTGGCGATAATCTTCTCGGTCTGCTCCTCCTCGTTGCCGCTGTCCACACGGAGGCCCTTGTACATCATGGCCATACGCTTGGAGAGGTTGGAGAAGAACACCTTGTCGCCGAAGCAATCGTACAGGTAGATACCGTTGTCACCGTCGTAGACGTCGCTGAACTTCCTCATTACATTGAAGTTGCACTCGAAGACGCCGCTGACGTTCTCCTCGAAGGAGATGAGCTGGTGCGACATGGTACCGAGGCACTTGGTGCCGTACTTCATGGCGAGCCATACATTGCTCGTACCCGTGAAAATGCCGGGCCACTTCTGCGACTCGTAGACCTCCTTCATGGTGCGGACAACCATCTCCTGGTGGTCGAAGCTCAGGCGGCGGCGCGTGCCCATGTCGCCGAAGGTCAGGCCGTTGGAAAAGATCTGCACGGCCTTGTCCCACGCCCTGCGGGCCTCGAGTTCGGGATTGTAGGTCTCAAGGTCACCCTGGAGGATGTGCATGAGCTCGGAGATGGACGAAAGTATGGGCATCTCCCACATGATGGTGGAGAACCACTTGCCGCGGACCTTGATTTCCAGGTGTCCCTCCTCGTCCTGGGAGATGTGAACCTCCTTGGGATTGAAGCGGTAACCCTTGAGGAAAGTGAAATACCACAGAGGCAGGAAGTAGCAACTGTCGCGCATGTAGTCCGCCTCCTCCTGGGTGCATACCACGTCCCTCATGCCGTCGATCTGCTCCTGCAGGAGCGCGGCGAAGCCCTTGGGATATACTGTATGGTTGCGGTCGAAGAACGAATACTCGACTTCGGCGCGGGGATATCTCATGAGGATGTAATACTGACAGGTGAAGGTATATAGGTCATTGTCAGTGAAGTGCGTTACGATCTGTCTCATTGGTTATTT
>JAFYZE010000079.1 GCA_017548805.1 Bacteroidales bacterium | reverse complement strand
GCCTTCGTGCTGACGCTGCAGGCGCGCGAGCAGCATATCCGCCGCGAGAAAGCGACGTCCAACATCTGCTCCAACGAGTCCCTGATGGCCCTCTTCGTGACGGTCTACATGTCCCTCATGGGCCCTAAGGGCCTGAAGGAGGTCAATGAGAAGTCCTATGCCGGAGCGCACCTGCTGCACGACATGCTGCTGCAGACCGGCAAATTCGAGGAAGTCTTCGACAAGCCGTTCCTCAAGGAGTTCGTGCTCAAGCCGCTGGTGGATGTCAAGTCCCTTCAGTCCAAGCTTTATGATGGAGGCTTCTTCGGCGCCCTCGAGACTGAGGAGGGATATGTAAGTTTCTGTGTGACAGAGAAAAGGACTCGCGCCGAGATTGAAGCGCTGGTCGCATTGGCAAAGGAGGCATAGGGTATGAAGTACTACGACAAACTCATTTTCGAGCTTTCGAAATCCGGCCGCAGGGCATATACCCTTCCCGCCTCGGCGGACCCTTCCGCATCGTTCTCCATCCCTTCGGGGCTGCTCCGCGCCGAGGCGCCAGCCCTCCCCGAGGTCAGCGAGGTCGATGTGGTCCGTCACTACACCAACCTCTCGCAGATGAATTTCGGTGTGGACACCGGCTTCTACCCGCTCGGCAGCTGCACCATGAAATACAATCCCAAGATCAACGAGGAGATTGCGAACATGCCTGCGTTCCAGGGGCTTCATCCGCTCCAGGACGAAAGCACCGTCCAGGGTGTGCTGGAAGTCTATTACGACATGGACCGCGCCCTTTCGGCCATCACCGGCATGAAGCATTTCACGCTCAATCCCTGCGCAGGCGCGCACGGCGAGCTGACCGGCCTGATGGTCATGCGCAGCTACCACGCGTCGCGCGGCGACACCGCCCGCACCAAGGTCATCGTCCCTGACAGTGCGCACGGCACCAATCCCGCTTCGGCGGCCGTCTGCGGCCTGAGCATCGTGGAAGTGAAGTCCAATGCGAACGGACTGGTGGATGTCGAAGACCTCAAGCCCCTGCTCGGTCCCGACATTGCCGGCATCATGATGACCAATCCCAACACCCTGGGACTCTTCGAGAAGGATATCAGGGAGATTGCGGAGCTCGTACACGGCTGCGGGGGCCTCCTGTATTATGACGGAGCCAACATGAATCCGCTTCTCGGCGTAGTCCGTCCTGGAGACATGGGCTTTGACATCATGCACCTGAACCTGCACAAGACGTTCTCGACCCCGCACGGTGGCGGTGGCCCTGGCTCCGGCCCCGTCGGCGTTGCCGACAGGCTGGCTGAGTTCCTGCCGACGCCCAAGGTCGTGAAGGGAGCGGACGACCGCTTCCACATCGTGGGCGACGCCCCGATGTCCGCAGGCCGCGTATCCGCCTTCATGGGCAATTTCGGAGTCATCCTCCGCGCGTATGCATATATCCTGATGCTTGGAAAGCAGAACCTCGCGATGGCCGGCAAGCTGGCGACCCTCGGAGCCAACTACATCAAGGAAAGCCTCAAGGACGCCTACAAGCTCCCGATCCCGTCAGTGTGCAAGCATGAGTTCGTGTTCGACGGGCTCATCGACGATGGCTCGGCCACGGGCAAGCCCGGCGCGACCACGCTGGACGTGGCCAAGCGCCTGCTGGATTTCGGTTACCATGCACCAACCATCTATTTCCCGCTGCTGTTCCACCAGGCCCTGATGATTGAACCGACGGAGACTGAGTCGAAGGAGACGCTCGACGCTTTTATCGACGTGATGCACGAGATTGCGAAAGAGGCGGCAGAGGATCCCGACGTCCTGCACGGGGCACCGCATAACGCTCCCATCTCGCGTCCTGACGAGACGATGGCGGCACGAAAGCCGGTGCTGAAATTCGGGGACGAGGTCAGTTGAGATTCTTGCCGTGGCAGCGCCTGTATGACAGGCCGCTGCCGCAGGGGCACGGGTCGTCGGGGCCGACATGCCTGACGGCCATGCTGTAACGATAGAGTTCATTCAGGGGACCGGGCAGTTCGTCCGGTCCTTTTTTTGCCTGCTCCTCTCCCGGAATCTCCTCCTCAAAGCTGGCCTCATCGACTTTGATGCTGAGTTTCAGGAGGTTGGACTCGGTGGAGGAATGGCCTTTCAACAGCCATTTAGGGACGGAGTTGGCGTATGCCGCGATGGTGTCTATGTATCTGCGGTATTCGTCGAAGGTGTCTATCTCGTTGATGCGGTCGTTGACGCAGCTGAACAGCGCCTCGGCACAGGCCTCGTCCATGGCATACTGGGCGTTGACCCACACTTCGTTAAGGCAGTCGAGGATGTCCTGGCGCTCATATCCGAGATCTTCAAGGACATCCCACGCGGCGTTGTACTCGGGAGTGCCGTAGCCGAAAGCGCAGAAAGGGGCGTCGCTGCCGGCGTGCATGGCTTCCTCCTTGGTGAAGCTGGCAAAGCCGCCGGTGTCAGGGAATTCCGCCCATCCGTCTATAAGCTTCTCGAACTCATAGGCATAGGGGGAGACCAGATACATCTCTCCCTTGTATGTAGCCCTCTGGATGGCCACCAGGCGGTTCTCGGCTATGCGGGCGAACTGCTCGCCGCGGTTGCTGCCGTCATCCATCATGTCGAAGGCCTGCTGGACGAAGCCCTCGACGGTGATGACTCCGTAGAGGTTGAGGAGCCCGAGGGCGAGGCGTTCGGTCTCGAACGATCCGTCCACCCTCTTCTCGGCGATGACATGGTCGATGATGGAGGCGACATGGGAATATAGGGCCTCGTCGAGACTCGCATAGACGAAATCCTTGTCGGTGTCGTCTATGTATATGAGGTTCAGCATCTCCAGCATGTAGGGGTAGTCCGGGTTGAGCAGTTCCACCCACTGGCCGGGCCCGGCGGACACCAGGTCGCGCAGGAGCATGAGGTCGCTCTCCGTGAGCATGTACATCCATGCCCGCGGATTGTCTCCGATGAGTCCTGCGGTGCGGTCCACCAGCCCGGCTTTCTTCTC
>JAFYZE010000078.1 GCA_017548805.1 Bacteroidales bacterium | reverse complement strand
GCCATGCGTCACTGCTTCGTATATACTCCCGCCGAGTATGACCAGAATCCCAACAAGCGCTATCCTGTGCTCTACCTGCAGCACGGTGGCGGCGAGGATGAGCACGGCTGGCCCCAGCAGGGTCATACCGCCCAGATTATGGACAACCTCATTGCCGCCGGTAAGGCCGTCCCGTTCATCATCGTGATGGACAACGGTTCCTGGACCATGCCGCGCCCGGCGGCTCCGGCAGCGGGTCCTGCTCCGCAGGGCCAGCGCCCGCCCCAGGCCCCTCAGGGCCAGCGTCCGCAGGGCGGACAGCGCCCTCAGGGCGGCGGTGGCTTCGCCATGCCCGCCAACTGGGCTGACGGTATTGCCGATACCTTCATCAAGGATCTTATCCCTATGATTGACAGCCGTTTCCGTACCATTCCCGACGCAGCGCACCGCGCAATGGCCGGCCTTTCGATGGGCGGTATGCAGACCAAGACCATCACCGTGGCCCATCCTGAGGTCTTCTCCAATCTCGGTATCTTCAGCGGCGGTACCATCACCGTTGCGGATTGCAAGAACAACCCCGAGTTTGCCAAGACCCTCAAGCTCGTCTTCGTGAGCTTTGGCAGCCGCGAGCTCGAGAACCGCGTGGCCGGCTTCGGCGACGGCACCGATCCCCGTCAGGAGACTGAGGAGCTCAAGGCCTCCGGTGTCGACGCACACTTCTATGTCTCTCCGGGCACTGCCCACGAGTGGCTGAGCTGGCGCCGCGCACTCTATCAGTTCGCACAGCTCCTGTTCAAATAGCAGACAGGCAAATGAAAAAGCCCCGGAAGTCGCTGACTCCGGGGCTTTTCTATATTTAGACCTCCCGTCAGAGGGTGGGCTTGACGGGGACGATGGTGCCGTCAGGGTTGAAGTACATCGGGTCGATGCAGACCTCGCGGTTGTAGCCGCCGGAGAGTCCCATCTTGATGCCCTCTGGACGGGTGAAACGGTGGTAGACCATGTACCAGTCATCCGTTCCGGGCATCCTGATGGCGGAATTGTGTCCGGTGCCGAATATCTGGAGTGACGGATCCTGCTGGAGGATGATCGTCTCCTCGACCTTGGCGGGCTGGCCGTTACGGATGAACTCGGTAGGGGAGTCGGAAATCAGGTACCTGATGCAGTAGCGCGCCGAGCGGGTGATGTTCTCGGACCACATGAAATAGTAGAGACCGTTCCGTTCAAAGACGTAAGTGCCTTCGAGATAATGGTATTCGCCTATGCGTGAACGGGGTATGAGCTCGTGCATCGTTCCGGGCACTATCGAGACCATGTCGTCCGCAAGTTCCGCCATCCAGAGGTAGGAATTGCCCCAATAGAGATAGTACTTCCCGGTCTTGGGATCCTGGAATACGTCAGGGTCGATGACCTGGTTGGGGGTGTTCAGCTCTTCCTGGCTGAGCATGGCCTTGCCCAATGCATCCTTGTACGGACCTTCTGGTCTGTCGGCCACGGCCACGCCAACAGCCTTGTTTGCTACGAAATAGAAGTAGTATTTGTAGCCTTTTCCGACCTTCTTTTCGATGATGCAGGGGGCCCAGGCGTATTCCTTGCCCCAGTCGAGATCCTGGAGGTCAAGGATGACGCCCTCATCCTTCCAGTGCACGAAATCGTCCGACGAATAGCAGCGGAAGTCGTGGTTGTGCCAGGCGTATGCACCGTCGGTGGTGGGGTAGATGTAGTATTTGCCGGTCTGTTCGCTGTAGAGGACTTCCGGATCGGCATGGAGGCCGGGAAAAACGGGATTGTGGACATCCGGCGCCAGGTGCTCAGGCTCAGCTTTGTCGCTCCAGGCCTGGAGCCGCTTGTATTCATCTTCGCTGACGCGGATGAACGATCCCTGCCCGGTGCCGTAAACGCCCTCCAGGTACTGCGGACGCCTCATTTCGGAGAAACTGTCGTCCGCGGTGCATACGCGATAGCCGCCCGTCGGGCCGCCGGCAGGGTCGACGTAGCCGACCTGCCAGCCCTGAGCCCCGACGAGACGGAAGGTCGAAGGTCCTTCGACCGCTTTGTCATTCTCGGGCTCGATGTATACGGGCTCGGACCAGGGGCCGGCCAGCGACTGCGCCTTGGAGGCCAGCAGTCCGGGACGGCCGTCCTCTTCTTTGAAGAGCACGCAGTATCCACCGTCCGGCAGGGGATTGATGTCGGCGTCCTTGATGCCGAAGCCCCAGTCGGCCAGGAGTTCGGGCCTGGACCAGCCGGACAGGTTGATGTCCGAGCGTATTCCGAACAGGCTCATGTGCGTCACCTTGGTGGGCTCGAACATGGAGCAGTATACCAGATACCCTCCCTCGGGATCGCTGATGATCTGCGCATCTCCGACGCGGCAGTACTCCGGCAGGGCCAGCGTAGTGGCCCTCTCCCAGTATATCAGGTCGTCGCTGCGGAAAATGTCGATGCTTGACGGTCCGGAAGCTGCAACCATGATGTAGCCCCAGTCCCGTGCACGGCACAGGTAGGGCACGCTCCCGTCGATTACGTCATCGGCCCCTTCCGGAAATATCGAATCTCCGCACAGGAGGTCGTGGAAATGTATGCCGTCCTGGGACATGGCGTAAGCCGGCCAGCCGCCATGGGCGGACTTGTGGCAGTACAGGTATCCGTAAGTATCGGCGTCGGAAAGCTCGGGATTGCCCTGTGCCATCGCGGACAGGCATGCGACGAAAAAGATAGGCAGAAAAAGGAGTCGTTTCATAGCGGAGGGTGTCTATAACTTCCCAAATATACGTATATTTGTAGAAACAGAATACAGTCCAGCCATGAAAAGAAGAGAGTTTATCCGGATCGCGGCCATGACCTCTGTAGCCGTCGCAACGCTCAATCCGTTAAACCTTGCAAAGGGACAGATCCCTCCGGGACGTCCGCAGGGCGCGCCTCCCGGCGGCTTCCGCCCGGGGAGCCGCGGCCCCATCGTTTACGAGCCTACCGGCCCCGGCATCCACGTGCGTTTCCTCGGCACCGGCGGTGCCGACTGGAACGGCCCGTCCGACAGCGGCGAGCTGAGGCGCCATGCCAGCATCCTCGCCGACGGTAAGGTCCTCTTCGACTACACTCCTTCTGCTGCCGACATGGTTCCGGAGAAGCGTCCGGAGGTCGTTTTCTACACCCATTCCCACAATGACCATTACGACGCCAAGGCCGCTCTCGAGCTCGGCATCAAGCGCGTCTATCTCGGCGAGACATGGCTCGATAGGGCCAGGAGCGACTTCCAGAAGGCATCGGAGTCGACAGGCGTTCCCGTCCCCGAGATCATCCCGCTTTCTCTTGGACAGGTCATCGAGCAGGACGGCCTCACGGTGACGGCCCTTCCCGCCAACCACACTTCCAACTATTCTGACGAGCAGGCACTCATCTATCTCATTGAGAAGGATTCCACCAGGCTGCTGTATGCCACCGACACCGCCGGCCTCATGGCTTACGCCCTGGCGATCGCCGGTGTCGGGCAGTTCTCGCGCGAGCGCAAGTACTTGACCGGCATCATCATGGAAGCCACGATGGGACTCGACTACAAGGACGACGACATGCGGATGTTCTCGCACTCCAGCGTCCAGATGGTGGCCAATACCGTCAAGGTGTTGACTGACAATCGCAAGTACGCCACTGTCGAGGGACAGAAGGTGTACATCACCCACATGTCCAAGGCCCAGCAGCCGCCTCAGGCGGAACTCGAACGGACACTGCCCGATCCTCTCAAGGCCGCGTACGACGGTCTGGAAGTTGTTTTCCGTTAGGATTTACTCAAATAAAAAGATATGACCGCTCAGGCACCTCCGTGCTTGAGCGGTTCCATAT
>JAFYZE010000077.1 GCA_017548805.1 Bacteroidales bacterium | reverse complement strand
GACGTGAACATGCGGTATCTTCAGCACGACTATTTCACCGACATTATCACTTTCGACTATTGCGAAGGCAACGTTCTGTCGGGCGACCTCTTCATCAGCATCGATTCGGTCCGCGAGAACGCCGTGCTCTACGGAGCGGAGTTCGGGGACGAACTGAATCGCGTCATGGTTCACGGCCTCCTTCACCTGATAGGATACGATGACCATACCGAGGAGGAGCAGAAGGTCATGCGCGAAAAGGAGGACTATTACCTTTCGCTCCGCAAATCCCTTAATGCATAATTATGCAGAATAATTATGATGTCATAGTTGTAGGAGGCGGTCATGCCGGCTGTGAAGCCGCGATGGCCGCTTCGAGGATGGGATCGTCGGTTCTCCTGATCTCCACAGACATGCTAGGCTTCGCCAGAATGTCTTGCAATCCTGCCGTTGGAGGCATAGCTAAAGGTCAGATAGTCAGGGAGATAGATGCGCTTGGAGGGTATATGGCCATGGTTACAGATGCGGCCACTTTGCAGTTCCGGATGCTCAACAAATCCAAGGGTCCGGCCATGTGGAGCCCCCGTGCGCAGTGCGATAAAACCATGTTTTCGCTGTACTGGCGCAAAATCCTTGAAAGTAATTGTAAATTAGATATTTACGCGGATTCTGCGACTTCTTTTCTCTTTGAGAATTCAAAAATCGCCGGAGTCTGTACGACTACAGGGGCAATTTTCAAGTCTCGGACGGTTGTTTTGACTACCGGAACCTTCCTTAACGGCAAACTTTTCATCGGGCGCACACAGTTCGAAGGAGGAAGGATAGGGGAGAAGTCGTCATACGGTCTCACTGAACAGCTCGCCGCGATGGGTATCTCGACTGAACGAATGAAGACCGGGACTCCCCCTCGCATAGATATTTCTTCCGTCAATACAGAACCTCTCGTCCGGCAGATCGGCGATGACGAGCCGGAGAAGTTTTCATTCCTTCCATATCTTTCCGCTGTCCAGAACGGAACGCCGCAGATGCCGTGCTATATCCTTCATACCACCGAGAAGGTCCACGACATACTTCGCAGCGGATTCGACGAGTCCCCGCTTTTCACGGGCATGATCCACGGACGCGGACCGCGTTACTGTCCGAGCATCGAGGACAAACTCCGCGTGTTCGCGGACAAGGATTCGCACCAGCTTTTCCTGGAGCCGGAGGGTAGGGGAACGCACGAGTATTATCTTCAGGGATTCTCCTCGTCCCTTCCGCTGCATACGCAGCTTGATGCGCTCCACGCTATTCCCGGGCTTGAAAATGCCAAGATATTCAAGCCGGCATACGCCGTCGAATACGACTATTTCGACCCTACCCAGTTGAAGCTTTCGCTGGAGTCTAAAGTGATAGAAAACCTGTTTCTGGCGGGTCAGGTCAATGGTACTACGGGCTACGAGGAGGCTGCAGCGCAAGGTATAATGGCAGGTATCAACGCCCATCTGAAATGCCGCGAGCGCGATCCTTTCGTGCTCCGCAGGGACGAATCGTACATCGGAGTGCTCATCGACGACCTGGTCACCAAGGGCGTCGACGAACCTTACAGGATGTTCACTTCACGCGCAGAATACCGCATTCTGCTACGCCAGGACAACGCAGATCTGCGCCTGACGGAACTCTCGCACAAGATAGGTTTGGCAGATGAGTTCCGCTATGAGTATACTCAGAAGAAATACGAGGATGCGGCGCGTTTGAATGAGTTTTGCGAGAGCAAAAACCTTACGAAAGGGAAGGCCAATCCTTATCTGGAGAGCGTCGGTTCGGCTCCGATAACCGACTCCAAAAAGGTCTCCGAGCTGGCCTCAAGGCCGGAAGTAACCCTCACAGGATTGCTTTCTCTCTGCAATCCGGAAGTCCTTCCGGCTGCCTCCGACTTCGTTGTTACGGGGGAGGAGAATCCTGTTCTGCCACCGGATCAAGATGCAGTAAAGACTGCCTGGATTTATCGCAAGGAGGTCTGTGATTCCGTCGAAATCGCCATCAAATACCAGGGTTATATCGAGAGGGAACAGCGCATAGCCGACAAGATAATGAAACTCGAAGACCTGCGGATTCCGGAGGATTTCGACTTCGACAAGGTTTCCGGGCTTACGATCGAGTGCCGCCAGAAACTTAAACGCTACCGTCCTGTGACGATAGCGCAAGCGTCCCGCATATCTGGGATTTCTCCTGCCGATATTTCTGTTCTATTGGTTTATTTCGGAAGATAATGTTCCACGTGGAACAATTGTTAGAGCATCTGTAGAGCGCTGCGGATGATTTCTTCGACTTTCGCTCCAGGATTCTTCTTCAGAATGCTCTGAATGGCTTTGTTGACGTTGGGTTTGGAGAATCCGAGAGTCGTAAGTGCGATGGTAGCTTCTTCGATATCGGCGTTGTTGTCCGGTTTGATGAGTACATCCACGCTGGCGCCTTCACCCTTGACGATCTTGTCCTTGAGCTCGAGTATCATCCTCTGGGCGCTCTTCAGGCCGATGCCTTTGACTGATTTGATCTTGTTGACGTTCTCCGAAAGGATGGCTTCGCGGAACTCTTCGGAGTTCATTGAAGAAAGTATCATACGCGCTGAGGCCGCGCCGATGCCGGATATCCCGGTAATCAGCTCGAACAGTTCCCGCTCGTCCTTGGTGGCGAAACCGTACATCACCTCAGTGGCGTCGCGCTGGTTGATGGTCGTGAGCGCGTAGACCTTGGCCTGGGTATTGCCCTGCAGGGCTTCGTAGGTCTGGAGGGATATCTCGAGGCCGTAACCCATGCCGTGATTGTCCACGACGACGCGGGTGGGGGAGAGGTCGGCGATGGTACCGGAGATGTAGTCGATCATGATGTGAAAGGTAATGTGTTACGCAAATTTATATGAAATAAGTGTCAAAAGAAAGATTAGTTTCTTAAATTTGCACACTCTGCAGCAAATGGATTGAAAGTGAAGATAGAACAACTCAGAAAGCAGTTCCCCGCGCTCTCGGGAACGGTGTATGGCAAGCCGCTTGTCTACCTGGACAACGCGGCCACCATCCAGCGTCCCGTGTCCGTGATAGACAAGTGGGTTGACCTGACGGAGCATCACAACGCCAACCTCCATCGTGCCGTCCACAAGATTGCGGCCGATGCTACCGAGGAATATGAGTCTACGCGCGACGCTGTCAGGGCTTTCCTCAATGCCCCGAACAGAGAGGAGATCGTTTTCACTTCTGGAGCCACGGCTTCCATCAATCTCGTGGCGTTCTGCTTCGGCGAGGCCTTCGTGAAGCCTGGCGACGAGATCATCGTCACGGAGGCCGAGCATCACTCCAACATCGTTCCCTGGCAGATGATGTGCTCCCGGAAAGGGGCCGTCCTCAAAGTCCTGCCCGTGGACGACGACGGTCACCTCCGTATGGACCTTCTGAACGGTCTTCTGACCGACCGTACTCGCCTTCTCTGTGTCGCTCAGATTTCCAATGTACTTGGCATAGTCAATCCTGTTAAGGAGATTGTAAAGATTTGTCACTCAAAAGGTTGTGCGGTTTTGGTCGATGGCGCGCAGGGTGTTGTCCACACAGGCGCAGACGTGTCTGACCTCGGGTGTGACTTCTATGTTTTCTCCGGGCACAAGGTCTACGCCGCGCCAGGTACGGGAGTGCTATTCGGACGCAAGGAATTGCTTGACGCCATGCCTCCTTACATGGGAGGAGGGGAGATGATAGCTTCGGTCAAGTTCTCCGGGACGACTTACGCCCCGCTGCCGGGCAAGTTCGAGGCCGGCACCCAGAACATGGCCGGCACTCCTACCCTAAAGCCCGCTCTCGAACTTGCGGAAGCATTGAGGGACAAGGAGTTAACCGCATACTCTGATGCTGTCCGCGACCATGTCCTGAACGCGCTGTTGTCCGATGAGAGGATTAAACTTTACGGTGTTCCTCGTGGAACATCCGACAAGATTGCGCTGTTCTCCTTCTCTGTGAAGGGGGCCCATCACGAGGATCTCGCGCTGCTTCTGGACAAGATGGGAGTGGCCGTGCGTTCCGGACAGATGTGTGCCGAGCCGCTCATGGACCGCTTCGGCGTGACGGGCATGCTGCGCGCATCGTTTGCTCCCTACAATACCATGGAGGAAGCGGAATACTTCTTGCAGTCGCTCGACCGCGCAATAAAGATGTTAGTATGACGATGATGGAAAAGACATTGAAAGAAGTGCAGGATGAGATCGTAGACGATTTCTCCATGTACGACGAATGGCTTGACAAATACGAATACCTGATTGAGCTGGGCAAGAACCTCGACGCCTATCCCGAGGAGAAGAAGACGGACGACAGGCTCATCAAGGGCTGCCAGTCCCGCGTCTGGCTCGACTGGGGCATGGAGGAGGGGAGACTGTACTTCTCCGCCGACAGCGACGCCATCATCACCAAAGGCATCATTTCGCTGCTCATCAGCGTATATTCCGGCCGCACTCCGGAGGAGATCGCGGCAGACGATTTCTCCTTCCTGAACCGCATCGGGCTGAAGGAGAACCTTTCCCCCACCCGCGCCAACGGCCTCGTATCGATGATCCAGACCATCCGCGGCGCTGCCGAATCCAACCTGTGAAGAGAAATGGGACTGTTTGAAAAGAAAGAGAAAGAGGCTGTGGAGGAAGTGCTTACGGCCGAAGACATCAAGGAGATCGCGCCCCTGTACGAGAAGGTCATACTGGCCCTGAAGCAAGTCTATGATCCCGAGATTCCGGTCAATATCTATGACCTGGGACTGATCTATGAACTCAATATCCGCAAGTCCCGTCTGGTATACATCAAGATGACCTTCACCGCTCCCAACTGCCCTATGGCCGACGAGGTCATGGCGGAAGTTAAAAGCAGTGTGGAGGATGTCCCCGGCGTCACCGGATGCGAGATAGACCTCGTGTTCGAGCCGGCCTGGGACCAGAGCATGCTCTCCGACGAGGCCCGCGTCATACTGGGCTACGACATCGATTTCGATGACGATGACGTTGTAGAAGAGACGAAGTGAGATGATCAACCTGTACCTGTCCCTCGGCTCCAACATGGGCGACCGCCGCGCCAACATAGAAGCGGCGCTCGCCATGCTCGACGAGGCTTTCGGGACGGGATACAAACACCTTTCAAATATTATCGAAACCCCTTCCTGGGGCTTTCAGGGCGAGGATTTCCTCAACTGCGCCGTGATGTACGCGCTGCCGCGCAAGCGGTCCGGCGCGGAGGCGCAGGCGCTTGAAGTCCTTGACACGGTCAAGGCCGTCGAGCGCCGCCTCGGCCGCGCCGGCGCCCCCGAATACGACGCCTCCGGCCATCGCATCTACCATTCGCGCCCCATCGACATCGACATCCTTTTCTTCGGTACGCATGTTATCGACCACCCTTGCCTGCAGGTCCCGCACCCGCTCATCGCGGAGCGCGATTTCGTCCTCGTTCCACTCTACGAAATCGCAAATCGGCGGCTTCGCCGCGCGTTCCCGGCTCTTTTTAAAAGGAAATGATTATTTTTGCACGATAAACAATTGACAATATGACACAGGAAGAACTTTTCAAGGTACTTGTCGCCCACTGCAAGGAATACGGTTTCATTTTCCCTTCCAGTGAGATTTATGACGGCCTGGCCGCCGTGTACGACTACGGACAGATGGGCGTCGAGCTCAAGAACAATATCAAGCAGTATTGGTGGAACGCCATGACGCGCCTCAATGAGAACATTGTGGGCATCGACTCTTGTATATTTATGCATCCCAGGATCTGGGAGGCGTCAGGCCATGTGGGAGCTTTCAACGACCCGCTCATCGACAACAAGGACTCCAAGAAGCGCTACCGCGCCGACGTCCTCATCGAGGACTATCTCGGCAAGATCGAGGAAAAGATCAGCAAGGAGGTTGCCAAGGGCCGCAAGCGTTTCGGCGATAGCTTCGACGAGGCTCAGTTCCGCGCGACGAACCCCAACGTCCTCCGCGAGCAGGCCAAGTACGACGAGGTTCACGAGCGTTACGTCAAGGCTGAGAAGGCCAACGATTTCGCTGAGTACCGCCAGATCATCATCGACTGCGGCATCGTCTGCCCCATCAGCGGCACCTGCAACTGGACCGACGTCCGCCAGTTCAACCTCATGTTCAGCACCTCGATGGGCAGCACCGCAGACGGCGCCAACACCATCTACCTGCGTCCCGAGACCGCCCAGGGCATCTTCGTGAACTACCTCAACGTCCAGAAGACCGGCCGCATGAAGATCCCCTTCGGCATCGCCCAGATTGGCAAGGCCTTCCGCAACGAGATAGTCGCCCGCCAGTTCATTTTCCGCATGCGCGAATTCGAGCAGATGGAGATGCAGTTCTTCATCAAGCCCGGCACTGAGCTTGACTGGTTCGCAAAATGGAAGGAGACCCGCATGAAGTGGCATGTCAACCTCGGCATGGGAGCCGAGAATTACCGCTTCCACGATCACGAGAAGCTCGCCCACTACGCCAACGCCGCCACCGACATCGAGTTCCAGTTCCCCTTCGGTTTCAAGGAACTCGAAGGCATCCATTCCCGCACCAACTTCGACCTGGGCAACCACCAGAAGTTCTCCGGCAAGAAGATCCAGTACTTCGATCCCGAGGCGGGGGAGAGCTACACTCCCTTCGTCGTCGAGACTTCCATCGGTGTGGACCGCATGGTCCTGGCCGTCCTCTCGCACTCCTACAAGGAGGAACAGCTCGAAAACGGCGAGAGCCGCGTAGTCCTCTCCATCCCCGCTCCCATCGCGCCCGTCAAGGCCGCGGTCATGCCGCTCGTCAAGAAGGACGGCCTGCCGGAGCTCGCACAGCAGATCATGGACGACCTCAAGTTCGACTTCAACTGCCAGTATGACGAGAAGGACTCCATCGGCAAGCGTTACCGCCGCCAGGATGCCATCGGCACCCCGTTCTGCATCACTGTCGACCACGATTCGCTCGAGGACAACTGCGTCACCGTGCGCGACCGCGACACGATGCAGCAGGAGCGCGTTCCGATTGCGGAGCTCCGCGCCCTCATCGACCGCAAGGTCAACCTCAACAACCTCCTCCGGAACCTTTAATCCCGGGTTTTCACGGCCATGAAGAGATTCATCCTGATACTGACGGTCATCCTTCTCCCCTTTGCGTCCTTTGCGAAAGGGGAGAGGGAGGGCATCGTCGCCATGAGCTACAACATCCGCTACGGCACCGCCGAGGACGGCACCAACTCCTGGCAGTACCGCTACCCCGCCTCCGCGATGATGCTGGACGACCAGCGTCCCGACGTCGTCGGCATGCAGGAAGTCCTGTTCGACCAGTTCGAGTATCTCGGAGAAGTCCTTGACAAGTACTACAAGATCATCGGCGTCGGCCGCGACGACGGCAAGAAGGATGGCGAAATAATGGCCGTGATGTACAATGCCAAGACCACCAAGCTTCAGAAATGGGGAACCTTCTGGCTGTCAGACACTCCAGATGTCGCCAGCCGCGGCTGGGACGGCGCCTGCAACCGCTGCGCCACCTGGGCCGTCTTCAAGGACAAGGCCTCCGGCAAGAAGTATTTCTTCGTCAACACCCACATCGACCATGTCGGCGCCGAGGCCCAGGAGAAAGGCGTCAAGCTCCTTACCGACAAGATCGCCGAACTGAACAAGGACGGCCTTCCTGTCATCGTCACCGGTGATTTCAACATGGAGGCGTCCAACGCCTTCCTTGCCCCGATGAAAGAGGGGTTCCAGAACGCCCGCGCCTCTGCGGTCGTCACGGACGACCACTTCTCGTACAACGGCTGGGGCCGTTCCCAGAGCACCATCGACTATGTCTGGTATAAGGGCTTCAACTGCACCCGCTTCGAGACTGTCACCAAGCCCTACTACGACCGCACCTTCATCTCCGACCATTTCCCCGTCAAGGCCGTCCTGGTCTTCTGACGTCGGCAGCCCGGTGAACAAAAACCCCCTTTTTGTTCACCAAACAGCTGAGACCGCCTTTTTCTGAACAAAAACGTCTGTTTTGTTCAGATTTGGCGGAAAAACAGGCAAATCTGAAAAAATCGCCTTGATTTGTTCAGGGACAGCAGTTTTGTTTACCAATCTCGTCCTGCGGAGTCGAGGGGAGTAAGTTCGCGATTCGCGTCGGGCGCATTATCGGCCTTTGGGACGCGAAAATGCTCCTGAGGCGGGTCTGTAATGTCGCCTCAGGAGCAAAAACGCCCCCGAAACGCCGAAAGTGCGCCCGAGAGGAATCGGGGGGGCGGGGGAACGGGCTCGATGTGCGAAAAAAGAATTATCTTT
>JAFYZE010000013.1 GCA_017548805.1 Bacteroidales bacterium | reverse complement strand
ATGGCTTTCACCTCGTCGGCGAGGGTGTATGCCGCACAGATATCGTTGAGGGTTTTCTTCATTTCGACTGTTTCGGTTTTCAGTACAATGTCGTAAAGATAGACATTTTCTTTAAAAATTGATTTCTTGCGACTCATTTCTTGTACTTGGCCTAATTTTCGTATATTTGCCAATCCAATAAGAGGATTATTCATGAAATTCATCAAATATTTAACAGTCATGCTTGTAGCGGTGCTGGCCTTCCAGCCCCTGCATGCCGATGGCGACAGATACAAGGAAGACCTCCGCAAGCAGCCCAGGACCCTCCATTATACCGATACGTTGCGGTCGCCCAACAAGCAGCAGCAGTTCCTGCGGGCCGTCGAGCTCGCTCCGAGCGTGTTCGTATACAAGGAGATCGTATGGAAGGACGCATCGACCGTCACGGTCAAGGGCATGCGTTTCAATGCTTCCATGGATAATACCCTCAAGTGCGAGATCGTCGAAAAGGATCCCGCGCTCGGCAAGCGCCTTAAGCGTCTCAACTCCGTCACCCGTCCCTTGAACGGAGTGGTGGACCTGACGGTCAGCTATCATCGTGTGCCTTCCGGCTTGGCCGTGGACTACCTGATACAGAACATCAGCATCTTCGGAATAGGACGTTCGTCGGACAAGAAGAAATGATTTTCACTGAATGCGTCTTTGAATTCCTCGGGACACTTGTCCTGATGCTGCTCGGTGACGGTGTGGTGGCAAACTGCAACCTCAAGGGCAGCAAGGGAAGCGGTGCAGGATACGTGGTCATAACCATAGGATGGGGACTCGCCGTGATGTGCGGAGTGTTCATCGCCGGTCCCGTCACAGGGGCGCATCTCAATCCAGCCGTGTCCCTTGGACTGGCGGTCTCCGGAAGTTTCCCATGGGCCAAGGTTCCGGCTTATGCAGCCGCCCAGATGCTCGGAAGTTTTTGCGGGGTGTGCCTGGTATACTGCTTCTACAAGGACCATTACGATATCACGGACGATCCCGATGCCAAGCTCGGAACGTTCTGTACCATGCCTGCCATTCCCAACCGCTGGCGCAACCTTTTCTGCGAGATACTCGGCACCTGGGTGCTCGTTTTCATCATTCTCGTATTCTCTACCGAAGGTGAGACTCCCCAGATAGGACTCGGATCCCTCGGAGCGCTGCCCGTAGCATGCCTGATCATGATAATAGGCATGGGCCTGGGCGGCACGACCGGTTACGGCATCAATCCCGCCAGGGACCTGGCGCCGCGTTGCGCGCATGCCGTGCTGCCCATCAAGGGCAAGCGTGACAGCGGCTGGTCCTACGCGTGGGTTCCGGTCCTCGGCCCGTGCACGGGCGCGGTCCTCGCAGCGCTGGTTTTCAACCTCCTGTTCTAGAAAAACGGCTCCGGAATACTTTTAACAACTTTTTTCCGCATTTTGAATATTTTTTAAAAATTATTTCGTATATTGCGGAAGCAGTTAGTTAAAAGTGTATAATTATGAGTTCTTCCAACGTCCCCAGAACCTCTTCCAAGGTTCAGGCAATGCCTGCATCAGCGATCCGCAAGCTCGTTCCATTTTCCGAGGCAGCTGAGGCCTCAGGCGTCAAAGTCTATCATCTGAACGTCGGAGCTCCGGACATCAAGTCGCCGGACTGCGCCATCGACGCGGTCATCCGAAAGTGCGAGAGCATGCACCATCTCTCCTACACCAATTCCGCAGGACTCATGGAGCTCAGGAAGGGGCTAGTTGAGAAGTATTACCGCAAGATCGGCATCAACCTCGAAGTCTCCGAGCTCCTCGTGGAGGTGGCCGGCAGCGAGGCTTTCGCCGTTGCGATGCAGATTGCGGCCGATCCGGGGGACGAGATCATCGTGGTGGAACCCTTCTATACCAACTATCAGACATTCGCATTCCTCAACGGCCTGACGCTCAAGGCCGTGCATACGGATATCCGCGAGGGCTTCAAGGTCCCGGACATCAGCGCGTTCGAGGCTCTTGTCACACCCAGGACCAAGGCTGTGCTCCTCTGCAACCCCTGCAACCCTTCGGGCAAGCTCTTTACCAAGGACGAGATGATGAAGCTCGGCGACTTCTGCCTGCGTCACGGACTCTTCCTGATCTCTGACGAGGTCTACCGCGAGTTCTGCTACACGGACGAGCCGCATTTCAGCGCCATGAACATCCCCGGGTGCGAACAGAACGTCATCCTGGTCGACTCCGTCTCCAAGCGCTACAACCTTTGCGGTGCGCGCATCGGAGTCATCGCCTCGCACAACAAGGACGTGATGGCCACTGCGCTCAAGTTCGCCCAGTCGCGCCTCTGTCCGCCTGTTTTCGGTCAGTACGCCTCCATCGGCGCACTTGACACTCCGCAGGAGTATTTCGACGAGGTGCGTGAGGAGTATATCCGCCGCCGCGACACTGCCGTGGAGGCCCTCAATGCCATGCCCGGAGTGTTCACCCCCATGCCCTACGGTGCCTTCTATACCGTAGCCGAGCTGCCGGTCGACAATGCCGAGGCTTTCGCCAAATGGCTGCTCACCGAGTTCCGCCTGGACGGCGAGACCGTGATGGTCACGCCTGCGGCATCTTTCTACAGGACGCCCGGAATGGGCACCAACCAGGTGCGTATTGCATACGTCCTCGAGGTCCCCGAGCTCCGCAAGGCCATGAAGGTGCTCGCCGCCGCACTTGAGGCATATCCCGGAAGGACCAACTGACAGTCTCCAATCCTCAGGCTATGATTTACGACATGGATATGATCCGGGCCCACTACGAAACGTACGGAGCCCGGGTGAGGGTTGCGAAGGCTGCGATGGCCAGGCCGCTTACCCTTGCTGAAAAAATCCTTTTCGCCCACTTGTTCGAGCCGGGCGATTCCCTGGAGAGGGGAGACTACGCCTTCTTCCGTCCTGACCGCGTCGCCATGCAGGATGCGACGGCCCAGATGGCCGTCCTGCAGTTCATGAATGCCGGCAAGGACAGCGTCTGTGCTCCTACTTCCATTCATTGCGACCACCTTATCTGTGCCCAGAAAGGCGCTGAAACCGACCTCCCGGAGGCCTGCATGGTCAACAGGGAGGTGTATTCCTTCCTCGAATCTGCCGCGTCGCGTTACGGGATGGGCTTCTGGAAGCCCGGTGCCGGCATCATACACCAGATTGTCCTTGAGAACTACGCGTTCCCGGGAGGCATGATGGTCGGAACGGATTCGCATACCCCCAATGCCGGAGGACTCGGCATGCTCGCCATAGGCGTCGGCGGTGCCGACGCAGTGGACGTCATGGCCGGGATGGACTGGGAACTCAAGGTCCCGCGCCTGATCGGAGTGAAGCTTACCGGCAGCCTCAAGGGATGGGCTTCCCCCAAGGACGTCATCCTCAAGCTGGCGGGCATCCTGTCCGTCAAAGGCGGCACCAACGCCATCATCGAGTATTTCGGCGAAGGCACCAAGACCATCTCATGTACCGGCAAGGCCACGATATGCAATATGGGAGCCGAGGTCGGCGCCACATGCTCCGTTTTCCCATTCGATGCCAAAATGGTCGCGTACCTCAAGGCGACGGGCCGTTCGGCCGTGGCCACCATGGCGGTCATGAACGAGGAGCATCTCCGCGCCGACGACGAGGTCCTGGCCGACCCCGCACGCTACTATGACCGCGTGATAGAGATAGACCTTTCTTCGCTTGAACCCTATATCAACGGACCGTTTACCCCCGATGCGGCCTGCCCGCTGTCGGAAATGCCCGCCAGGGTGGCGGAGAAGGGATTCCCCAAGAAGGTTGAGGTAAGTCTCATCGGTTCCTGCACCAATTCCTCGTACCAGGACCTGGCGGCCGCCGCTGCCGTAGCCCGCTCCGCGATGGACGCCGGCCTGCAGCCGCAGGCGCGCATCATCATCAATCCTGGAAGCGAGAGGATCAGGCTGACCGCGGAGCAGGACGGACTGCTCGGAACGCTCAGAAAGGCCGGCGCCGTAATCATGGCGAACGCCTGCGGTCCTTGCATCGGCCAGTGGAAACGTGATGTCCCGGCCAAGGACGAAGGCAAGGCCAATTCCATCGTGACATCTTTCAACCGCAATTTCGCCAAGCGTGCCGACGGCAATCCCAATACGCATGCCTTCATCGTTTCTCCGCAGGTCGCCATCGCCCTTGCTTTCAGCGGAACGTTCTCTATCCCCGAGGGGATCAAGCCGCCCTGCGTGGACGAACTTCCTCCCAGCGGTTTCGCAGCGGGCGCTTCCGGATATGTCGCTCCCGTTCCTGGGAGCCCTGATCCGGAGATTGACCCGTCCAGCGAACGCATACAGCGCCTGGAGCCTTTCCAGGCATGGGACGGCAAGGACTTCATAGAACTGCCGCTGCTCATCAAGACTGCCGGGAAATGCACTACCGACCATATCTCCATGGCGGGACCATGGCTGCGTTTCCGCGGGCATCTTCAGAATATTTCCAGGAATCTTCTGCTCGGCGCCACCGATGCCTTCACTGGTGAGACCGGCGCCGACGTCGCCGGCCGCGCCGCCGGTTTCCGCGATGCGGAGGGCGGCAGCATCATCGTCGCCGGCGACAACTACGGCGAGGGATCGAGCCGCGAGCATGCGGCCATGGAGCCGCGCTATCTCGGCGTCAAGGCCATCCTCGCCCGCAGCTTCGCGCGCATCCATGAGACCAACCTCAAGAAGCAGGGCGTTCTGGCACTGACCTTCGACGATCCCGCCGATTACGACAAGGTCCGCCAGGGGGACAGGATCAGCGTCCTATGCTCTTCCATCGTTCCCGGACAGCCTATCGCCGTCGTGCTGCATCATATGGACGGAAGCGTGGAGGGGATTACCGCGAGGCACAGCTACAATGCCCAGCAGATCGGATGGTTCCGTGCCGGATCGGCGCTCAACGCAGTATCCGCAGGAACGGAGTATTAGTAACGGACAAAGACAAACGCTATGACACGGAAGAATCTTAACGAGTACCTGATATACAAGCTGTCGGACGAGATGAAGAGCTGCACCCGTATGGATGCGGAGCTCTTCAAGAAGCTCGATGTCAAGCGCGGCCTGCGCAACGAGGACGGCACCGGCGTGCTTGTCGGACTCACAAACATCGGCAATGTCGTGGGCTATGACCGCCTTGAGGACGGAACCATCGTCCCCGTCGAGGGACGGCTGTATTTCCGTGGTTACGAGGTCAAGGACCTGGTGCATGCCATCATGAAGGAGAAGCGTTTCGGCTATGAGGAGATATGCTTCCTGCTGCTGTCCGGACGCCTGCCGGACGCCGAGGAGCTCCAGGCCTTCAAGGACCTGATCTTCGACAACATGCCCCTGGAGCAGAAGACCATCCTCCACATCATCGAACTGGAGGGTGACGACATCATGAACATCCTGGCGCGAAGCGTCATGGAGTTCTACACCTTCGACGAGAATCCCGACGATGTCTCCCGCGACAACCTCATGCGCCAGAGCATCGAGCTCCTCTCCAAGTTCCCCACGACCATCGCATATGCCTTCAACATGTACCGCCACAGCCATTTCGGCCGTTCGCTGCACATCAGGGATGCGCAGCCGGGCCTCTCGCTGGCGGAGAATTTCCTTTACATGCTCAAGGGCAGCGATTTCACCGAACTTGACGCCCGCACCCTGGACCTGCTGCTGATACTTCACTCCGAGCACGGAGGAGGTAACAACTCCACCTTCACCGTCCGCGTGACTTCTTCCACCGGTACCGATACGTTCTCGTCGATAGCCGCAGGCATCGGATCCCTCAAGGGACCCAAGCATGGCGGCGCCAACCTCAAGGTCTGTGACATGATCGCATTCATGAAGGAGGAGATCAAGGACTGGAAGGACGAAGACGAGATAGCCGCCTGTATCAGGCGCCTGCTGGCCGGGGATGCGTTCGACGGCTCGGGCCTTGTCTATGGCATCGGCCACGCCGTCTACACCAAATCCGACCCTCGCGCCGTGCTGCTCAAGGAGATGGCGCGTGAGCTGGCCAAGGAGAAAGGCCGCCTGAACGAGCTGGAGTTCATGGAGCGCATCGAGAAGGTGGCCATCAAGACCATCTATGAAGTCAAGGGTGAGGGCAAGGTACTCTGCGCCAATGTCGACTTCTATTCCGGATTCGTATACGACTGCATAGGCATCCCGCGTGAGATATACACCCCTCTCTTCGCCATGGCCCGTATCGTCGGCTGGTGCGCCCACCGCAACGAGGAACTGAATTTCGAGGGACGCCGCATCATACGTCCCGCCTACAAGTGCATCACCTCGGAAGAGACTTACATCCCGCTTAAGAAGAGATAGGATGACGAGGATCCTCTTCGTGTGTACGGGCAATATATGCCGCTCCCCGATGGCGGAGTTCATCCTGAAGGCGCTGGTGAAGGCCCACGGCCTTCAGGACTCGTTTTACATCGAGTCCGCCGCCGTTTCAGACGAGGAATACGGCAATCCCATTTATCCGCCCGCACGGCGCTGCCTGAATCAGCACGGGGTATGGTTCGACCCAAGGAAAACCGCTCGTACGGTGGTTCCGGAGGATTATGACCGCTTCGACCGCATCATCTGCATGGACGGCAGCAACATCCGGTGGATCAGGTACATAATCCCTTCCGATCCGGAAAAGAAGATCCATCTGATGATGTCCTATACCGGCAGCGGCCGCGATGTCGCCGACCCCTGGTATACCGGCGACTTCGAGCGCGCCTTCCAGGACATCCTCACCGCCTGCGAGGCGATGCTGGATCTTTGCTGAATCCGTGCGACTTTTGGCCTGATTCCCGCACGGATTCCAACTTTTTCCTCCATCCGTGCGAGATTTGGCCCGATTCCCGCACGGTCGTCGGCAATTTGTTTTGTTGGGCAAAAGAGTTACCTTTGCCGATAGTATGAAACGCATCGAAGTAGTCGCCGCCGTCATCATATATGACGGCCGTCTGTTCGCCACCCAGAGAGGGTATGGCGACTGGAAGGACTATTGGGAGTTCCCGGGCGGAAAGGTCGAGGCGGGGGAGACCCGTGAGGAGGCGCTGAGGCGCGAGATCCTTGAAGAGCTCGAAACGGAGATATCCGTGGATGACTTCCTCTGTACCATCGACTACGATTATCCGGCTTTCCACCTGACGATGCACTGCTACCGATGCTCGATCCTCAGCGGCAGCCTGCATCTCGTGGAGCACGAGGCTGCCCGGTGGCTCGCGGCTGACGAGCTCCGCTCTGTCGCCTGGCTTCCCGCCGACCTTTCAATCCTCCCTGTGATAGAGGATATTCTTTAGCAGCAGATTACCTTTCCACGCTTACTACGTAGGGATCAGCATCGCCAAGGGGCTTGAAGATGCTGACCTCCACCTCGGCCGAGCCGTTGGGGCCGCCGGAGTGGCAGATGAAGAGATAGTTCATTCCGGCTACGACCTGGGACGCCACGGAAAGCGGCTCGAGGTTGAGATATCCGTAATTCTCGGTCGCCTTCTGGAAGATAGCCATTTCCTCCTCGGAGATAGGATGCTGGTCTCCGAAGGCGCCGAGCATCGGAGTGTCCTCACCGCTTCCGAGCGAAGCGAGGAACCTCTCGACCTCTTCGGCGGCGCTGTCAATGCGGCGGGCGGCGAGGCCGAAGGAGCCGAGGATCTCGGCCTCCGGGCACTCTTCCGCAATCTTGGCGGCGCTGGCCTTGCGGCCGCCGCTGCCGTAGGTGCAGAAGAGGACCAGCTTCTTGCCTGTCAGGTCATTGTCTGCAAGGAAAGTGGTGATCGGCGGGGCATAGGTGCCATACCAGATGGGATAGCCAAGATAGATGGTATCGTATTTTTTGAGGTTGAACTTTGACTGGACAAGCGGCCTGCCGATGCCCTGCATGCACTCTTCGCGCGACTCCTCGATAGTGCCCTGGTAGGTATCGGGATAAGGGGTGGCCGGAACCAGTTCGATGATGTCGGAGCCGGTCTGTGCGGCGAACTGCTCGGCAACCGCCTTGGTGGTGCCGCTCTGGGAATAATAGATGACGACGGATGACGGTCCCTTAGGGCCACATGCGACAAAGGCGAAAAGGGCTGCGAACAACCCAAAGAGATGCTTGGCTTTCATGTTATTTCAGAATTTAAGATCGCTTTTGATAAGGCAAATATAACAATTTTCGTATTTTTGTATACACGAATCACGTCCATGCCGCCGTCCTCGATCGCATTGATAGTCCTTTTTGCACTGCTGGCCTCCCTGGTGCAGCGTGTCAGCGGCTTCGGCTTCGGCATTTTCATCATGACGGTGCTGCCGCACCTGCTTCCCAGCTACGCCGAGGCGACCGCCCTGTCGGGCCTGCTCGCCATAGTCGCGTCGCTGGGTCCTGCAGTGGTGTTGTACCGTCATCTGGAGTGGAGGAAACTCCTGCCCATCCTCATCACGTTCATAATCGTTTCATTCTTCTTCGTCCGCTTGATAGCGCACGTGGACAACCATGCCCTGAAGCATGTCATGGGCGGATTCCTGATCGTGGTCAGCCTGTATTTCTTCTTTGTCAGCGAGCGCATCCACCTGCCTCCGACGATGCCGGTACAGATAGGCATGGGCACGCTTTCGGGCGCGCTCGGCGGGCTTTTCGCCATGCAGGGACCGCCGGCAGTAGTCTATTTCGTGCAATCCTGCAAGTCCAAGGAGGAGTATATTGCGGCTACGCAGTGGTATTTCCTTATCGGCAATGCCGCAATGAGCTTTTTCCGTGCCCAGAGCGGATTCGTCACGCCAGTCGTACTGCGGAGCTGGTGCTTCGCCATGCCGGCCGTCCTTGCCGGCATGTGGATAGGCGCACACATCTATAAACGCATAAGACTACCGTTGCTGCGCAAGGTAGTCTATGCATACATGGCCGTTGCGGGCCTTGTCAGTATTATTCTCTAAACCTATTTCAATGCCTTGAGGGCGGGGAAGAGGTACTTGTAGATCAGGTCCTGCTCCGCCTGGAGGTTGCCTGAATTGGCCGTGACGGCGATGACCGCGTCATAGTCCGGGGCGATGATGATATACTGTCCGCGGGCTCCGTCTGCGCGGTATGCATTCTCGGGACACATCCACATCTGATACCCATAACCAAGCAGGAACGTGCAGTTGTCCTTGGTCAGGCCCTTGGCCTCGACCTCGTCGGGACGCGTGCCGGCAGGGACGGAAGGCACCTGATAT